>JAGQTE010000035.1 GCA_020439175.1 Acidimicrobiales bacterium
CCGAGCACGGTGGTCCACGCCCCGGCGATGCCCGACCGGTCGGCGGCCGACAGCGGCGCCGTGCCGCCGGCCGAGGCCACGTCGGCCAGCGCCACCACCACGGCGGCGGCCTCGTCACGAGTCACCTCGATCATCACGGCTCCCTCGTCCACGGCGGCGACGGCTCGAACAGGTGCATCCCCAACTCCTCGGCCAGGTCCTCGCAGACCTTGACCCCGCGCACGCTGGTGCCGAACTTGTCGAGCGGCGGCGAGTACACGCCGAGCCCGCCGATGCCGGGCAGCACGGCCAGCACCCCGCCGCCGACGCCGCTCTTGGCCGGCAGCCCGACCCGGTACACCCACTCCCCCGAGTAGTCGTACATCCCGCACGTCAGCATCACGCTCAGCACGTCGCGCACCGCCCACGCCGCCAGCGCCTGCTCCCCGGTGACCGGGTTCACGCCGGCGTTGGCCAGCGTGGCGGCGATCGTGGCCAGGTCGGTCGCCGTCACGACGATCGAGCACTGCATCGTGTACAGCTCGACGATCTCCTCGACCCGGTCCGACACGATCCCGCGGCTCACCAGCAGGTGGGTGATGGCCCGGTTGCGGTGCGCCGTCTCGAGCTCCGAGCGGTACACGGTCTGGTCGACCTCCACGGGATGGCCGAGGTACCGCTCGAAGGCGTCGAGCATCGCCTGCAGCCGCTCGTCGACGGTGTCGCCCTCCAGCAGGTCGGTGATGGCCAGCGCCCCGGCGTTCACCATCGGGTTGAACGCCCGGTTGTCGTCGTCGTCGAACGTGATGGCGTTGAACCGGTCACCGGACGGCTCGACGCCGGCACGCTCGTGCACGACGTCGCGCCCCCACGTCTCGAGCGCCAGCCCGTAGAGCACCACCTTGGAGATCGACTGGATGGTGAACTCGACGTCGGCGTCGCCGCACCGCAGGTGCTGCCCCTGCTGGCCGAGCACCGCCACGCCGAACAGGCTCGGGTCCGCCAGCGCCAGCGCCGGGATGTAGTCCGCCGGCGCCCCCTCGTCGAGCGAGCGGTAGCGACGGTCGAGCTCCACGAGGTAGTGCTCGATCCACGTGCGACGGCTGCGGCGCTGCTCCGGCGTCAGGTCCCGCGGCAGGTCCCACGCACGCCGCCTCGTCGGTTGCTCGGCCATCGCCGTACCCTACGGGCCACTATGACCTACTGCCTCGCCATGCGCCTCGACGAGGGCCTCGTCTTCCTCTCCGACACCCGCACCAACGCCGGCGTCGACAACGTCGGCACCTACCGCAAGCTGCACGTGTTCCAGCCGGCCCCGGATCGGGTGTTCGTCATCCAGTCCGCCGGCAGCCTCGCCACCACCCAGCAGGTGCTCGACCGCGTCGAGCAGGACCTCGAGACGTCCGGGGAGCACGAGAGCCTGGCCACCGTCAGCGAGCTGTTCGAGGCGGCCCTGTACCTCGGTCGGCTCAACCGGGAGGTGGCCCAGAGCCACGCCGAGGCCCTCGGCGACGCCGCCACCGCCACGCTGATCCTCGGCGGGCAGATCAAGGGCAGCCGCCCCGACATCCTGCTCGTCTACCCCGAGGGCAACTACATCCACGCCTCGACCGACCGCCCGTTCCTGCAGATCGGCGAGTCGAAGTACGGCAAGTTCATGCTCGAGCTCGCCGTCGCCGCCGGCGTCGGCCTCGTCACCGCCGGCAAGATCGCCCTCACGTCGATGCTCTCGACCGCCCACGCCAACCTGTCGGTCGGCCCGCCGTACGACGTGGCGATCTACCGCAACGGCAGCCTCCAGCTCCAGGAGCTGCGCATCGAGGCCGACTCGCCGTTCCTCGCCGAGCTGTCCCAGGCGTGGCTGACCCACCTCCTGGAGACGATCGGCGACCTCCCGCCGCTGCCGCCCGACGTCCTCCCGCGGCCCTGAGCTGCGCCGCCCGGCGATCACGGCCGGGCTCGCAACACCTCCTGGGCGGCGTGCCATCCGCACATCCCGTGGACGCCGCCGCCGGGCGGGGTCGACGCCGAGCACAGGTAGAGGCCGGGCACCGGTGTGCGCCACGGGTGCAGGCCGAAGGTCGGGCGGGCGATGAACTGCGCCACGTCGGCGACGCCGCCGTTGATGTCGCCGCCGACGTAGTTGGCGTCGTGCGCCTCCATCGCCGCCGGGCCCATCACGTGGCGGGCGACGATGCGGTCGCGAAAGCCCGGGGCGAAGGCCTCCACCCGGGCCTCGATGCGGTCGGTCACGTCGACGGCGGTGCCGTTGGGCACGTGGGTGTAGGCCCACACCGGCTGGCGTGTCGACCCGGCGGGCACCCGCGAGGCGTCGGCGGCGCAGGGCTGACCCAACAGCACGAACGGCCGCTGCGGCAGGCGGCCGGCCAGCACGTCGTCCTCGGCGGCGGCCACCTCGTCGACCCCGCCGGCGAGGTGCACCGTCCCGGCACGCCCCACCTCGGGGTCGGTCCACGGGATCGGCCCGTCGAGCACCCAGTCGACCTTGTGCACGCCGGGCCCGTAGCGGTAACCGGCGAGTCGCCGCCGGTAGCGCGCCGGCAGCCGCTCCCCCGCCACGGCCAGCACCTGGCGCGGCGTGAGGTCGAGCACCACCTCGGCCCTCGACGGCAGGTCGTCGAGCGAGCGCACCCGCCGGTCGCACTCGAGCGCGCCGCCGTGCGCCACGAGCTCGTCGACCAGCGCCTCGGCCAGGCGTCCCGACCCGCCCGCCACCACCGGCCACCCGACGACGTGGCCGAGCGCCCCGAGCACCAGGCCGTAGGCGGCGCTCAACGGCGCCCCCAACGACAGGAACGAGTGCGCCGCCAGGCCGGCGAACAGGCCCGACGCCCGGTCGGTGGTGAACCGACGGGCGACCCGCCGCGCCGGTTGCAGCCCGACCGTGGCGAAGCGCGCCAGCTCCAGCGGCACCGCCGGCGGCACGGTCAGCGGCGACAGCAGCGCGTCGCTGATCGCCAGCCCGGCCTCGACCGTCGGCCCGACGAGGGTTCGCCACGCCGCGCCGTCGACCCCGAGGCCCGCCACGGTCTCGTCGAGCGACCGATGCAGCAGCGCCGCCGGCGCGCCGTCGACCAGGTGCGCCAACGGCACCTCCGGATGCACGAAGCGCAGCCCGTGGGCGCCGAGGGGCAGCGGCCGCAACGCCGGCGACGCCACACCGAACGGGTGCACCGCCGAGCAGACGTCGTGCACCACGCCGGGCTCGAGCAGCTCGGCCGAGCGCAACCCGCCGCCGGGCTCGCCGGCCGCCTCGACCAGCAGCACGTCGCGCCCGGCGCGCGCCAGCGTCACGGCGCAGACGAGCCCGTTCGGACCCGATCCGACGACCACGACGTCCGGCGTAGGCACGAGGCGGCTCCCCTCAGCCCGTGAACTGCGGCGTGACGGGCACCGCCGCGGGCACGGTCGACGCCGTGGTCGACGTCGTGGTCGAGGTGGTGGTCGGCGGCACCTGGGCGCCGAGCGCCCGGGCCAACCCGGCGAACCGCAGCGAGCCGAGGCCGCTGGCCAGGTCGTAGCCCGGCCCGGCGGCGCAGCACCCGACCCGGCCCCACACGTCGTTGTTGCCGACGGTGATGTCCCGGAAGACGGTGTCGGCGTCGGTGGCGTGCAGGTCGTACAGGATCGGCGCCAGGAACCCCGGGTTGGCGATCCCGTGCGCTTCGAGCGCCGTCAGCACCGCCAGCCACCCACCGGCGGTGAACGGCGTGGCGGCGCTCGTCCCATCCCAGAACGAGGCGTCGTCGCTCCACGAGTAGTACGGCGTCCCGGCCAGCGCCGCCACATCGGGCACACCGCGGGCGGTCCCGGGGACCACCCCCTGCTGCCACGGCGGGGCGTCGAAGATCTGGCTCTGCTCGCCGCCACCGGCGATCCGGTCGGTCGGCGACTTCGCCGACAGCTCGTTCCACACCAGCTCGGTCGTCACCTCACCGCTGCCGTCGGGCTGCTTGGTCACGTCGAACTGCGTCCCGCCGACCGCCACCACCCAGGGCGAGCTCGCCGGGAAGGCCGCGGCCGCCACGGCGTTCTGCGGGTTGGACTCGGCGACCGGCCAGTGGGCGCACGCCGACGAGCCGCCGTCGGCGGCGTCGGCGAACACGGTGATGCCCCGCGCCGCCGCCTGCTCGAGCAGGGCGCTCATGTCGTCGACGTAGTCCGGGCCGACGCTCGGCGCCGTCCCGGCGATCAGTGACGGCTCGCAGAGGCTGAAGCTCGTCGAGACGGCGTCGATCGGCTCGCCGCCCGTGTTGGCGGGATCGAGCGCCGCCTCCAGCGCCCGCAGCTGGGCGTCGTGCAGCCCCGGCGTGGTGGCGAACACGTACACCGCCTCCAGCTCGGGGGCGGCGATCAGCGGCAGCTGCACGTCGAGCGACGCCTCGCCGCCGACGGGTGGCGTCGCCCCGTCGCCGACGACCTGCACGTGCAGCGGCGTGTCGATGCCGAAGCAGTGCGAGAACGTGTCGAACTCGGTCCGGTCCGGCTGCTGGCCGAGGTCCACGATGGCGATCCGCTTGCCCTGCCCGCGATGGCCGGCCTCCCACAGCGGCGTCAGGTCGTACAGCGCCCGCACCTGGTTGGGCGCCATCGCCGTCGGCCCGGCGCCCGTGTAGCAGCCGCCCTCGGGGGCGGGAAAGGGCCGCGCCGTGGTGGACTGCGCCCCGCTCGACGCCGGGATCGCCAGCGCCAGCAGCGCCGCCGCTGCAGCGACGGCGGTGCCCGTCACCCGCCGGTGCGGCACCGTCAGCGCCGTACCTGCGGCAGGGTCGACGGCCCGACGTTGGCGTCGAGCCAGTCGAACAGGGCCTCGCCGTCGCGCCACACGTCGGTGATGCGCCCCAGCGCCTTGGCCGTCGACATCCACTTGGCCCGCGGCAGGTGCGTCAGCACCACCGCCCCCTTCATGCGGGCGAGGTCGATGCGGGGGTGGTCCTTGTCCCACCCGCGCGGCGCCGTCTTGAGCGTCTCGGCGGCGGCGACCTCGTAGCCGTCCGAGCGCAGGTCGGCGCAGATCTCGGCCACCGCCGTGCCGGTGTCGTCGTCGGCGATGGCGTCACGGAAGCGGGTGAGCTGGTCGCTGGCCAGGTGGTACTGGCCGCCACCGACCATCAGCCCCTCCGACGACAGCTGCACGTAGCAGGCAGCACCCTCGGTGGCGGTCATCGCCGCGGCCGCCGTCTTGTACGGCGACTTGTCCTTGGAGAAGCGCACGTCGCGGTTGGGCCGGAACAGCCGCATCGGCCCGAACTCGTCGGCGACGGCCGCCATCAGCTCCTCCATCGGCGCCTTGACCGCCGAGTCGTAGGTGGCCTTGTGGGCCAGCCACCAGTCACGGGAGTTGTTGGTCTCGAGCTCCTCGTAGAACTCGAACGCCTCCTGGGGCCAGCCGCGAAACGCCATGGCGCGCAGCCTAGGTGCGCGCGAGCCGAAGATCAGTCGACGATGGCCTGGTAGACGAGCGCCCGCAGCTCCGGCCGGATCGGGTGCGTCGTCGACGGCAGCAGCTGGGTGACGAACACGACGTCGAGGTCCTCGGCGGGGTCGATCCAGAACGCCGTGCTGGCGGCGCCGCCCCAGCTCAGGTCGCCGACCGAGCCGGCGGTGTGGCTGCGCCCGAGGTCGAGCATCACGGCGAGCCCCAGCCCGAACCCGACGCCGTCGCGCGCCAGCTCGCTCGTGCCGTCCTCGGCCAGCGAGGCGATGTCGGCGCCGCCGGGCAGGTGGTTGACCGCCATCAGGCCCAGCGTGCGCGGCCCGAGGATGCGCTCGCCGTCGAGGGTGCCGCCGTCGAGGAGGCACCGCAGGAAGCGGTGGTAGTCGCCGATGCTCGACACGAGGCCGCCGCCGCCGGACAGGAACGACTGCCGGCGCGCCGCCAGCTTGCCGATGGGGTCGAAGCGTGCCGCCTTGCGCTCGCCGTCGGGGACGTACAGCGCGGCCAGGCGCTCCTCGCGCCCGACGGCGTCGAAGGCGGTGTCGGCCATCCCGAGCGGTTCGAAGATGTGCCGGCGCAGGTACTCGTCAAGCGGTTGGCCGCTCAGCACCTCGACCAGGCGGCCGACCACGTCGGTCGACACGCTGTAGTTCCACCGGGTGCCGGGCTGGAAGCGCAGCGGCAGGCCCGCCCAGGCGTCGCACGCCTCGGCCAGCGTCGTCCCCTTCGGGGCGCCGAGCTCGAAGCCGGCCTTGCGGTACAGCTCGTCGGTCGGGTGCGTGTAGTGGAAGCCGTAGGTCAGCCCCGAGGTGTGGGTGAGCAGGTGCCAGACGCGCATCAGCTCGGTCTGCGGCTCGAGCTCGGGCTTGACGGTCGAACCGCCCCGCCACACCGGCGTCTCGCCGAACGCCGGCAGGTAGTCGCGCACCGGGTCCGTCAGCTGGAAGGCGCCCTGCTCGAACAGCTGCATCAGCGCCACCGACGTGATCGGCTTGGTCATCGAGTAGATGCGCACCAACGTGTCGGGCTCGTACGCCAGGCCGGCCTCGCGGTCGCGGTGCCCGCCGGTCGACAGGTGCGCCACCTTCCCCCGCCGGGCGACGAGTAGCTGGTAGCCGGCCAGGCGACCGTCGTCGACGTAGCGGCCGAAGTGCTCGTCCAGGCGCGCCAGGCGCCCGGCGTCGAGGCCGACGTCGGCCGGCGATGCCTCCACCGTCACGGTCATGGTTCCCCCCGGAGTCGTGTCGCTGCGTCGTGTCGCTACATCTTGGGCGCGAAGCGCTGCCCGGCGTCGAGCCGGATGGTCGAACCGTTGAGCATCGGGTTCTCGACGATGCCGACGGCGAGCCGGGCGTACTCCTCGGGACGCCCCATCCGCTTCGGGAAGGCGGCGTCCTTGGTGAGGCTGGCCTCGTACTCGGCGGGGATGCCCTCGGTCAGCCCGGTCGAGAACAGGCTGGGGGCGATCGCCATGCAGCGGATGCCGAGCGAGCCGAGGTCGCGCGCCATCGTGAGCATCATCCCGGCGATGCCGGCCTTGGCGGCGGTGTAGGCGACCTGGCCGATCTGGCCCTCGAAGGCCGCCACCGACGCCGTGTCGATGATGACGCCGCGCTCGCCGTCGGCCGTCGGCTCGTTGCGCGCCATGTGCGCCGCCTGGAGGCGGTTGCAGTTGAACGTGGCGATGAGGTTCAGGTCGATGACCTGCTGGAAGGCAGCGAGGTCGTGGGGCCCGTCCTTGCCGAGCGTGCGCACGCCGATGCCACCGCCGGCGGTGTTGACGGCGATGTGCAGGCCGCCGAGCGCCTCGACGGCGGCGTCGAGCGCCGCCTCGGTCCCGGCGTAGTCGGTGACGTCGCACGGGTGGAACGTCCCGCCGAGCTCGTCGGCGACGGTGGCGCCCGCCGAGGACGCCAGGTCGAGGATCGCCAACGCGGCGCCGCGCCGTGCCAGCAGCTCGGCCGTGGCCCGGGCCATGCCCGATGCCCCGCCGACGATGACGGCCTTGGTCCCCGAGATCTCCATGTGTGCTCCCCCTGTGCGCCCGGCGTGAGGAGCTGACGCTACGTCAGATGGCTTCGCCCGCCAACAACCGGCGGCGGGCGTCGGCGTCGATGTGCACCGCCTCGGTGCGGTCGACGAACTCGACCAGCGCGTCGACGAACTGCTCGGGCACCTCGACGTGCGGGAAGTGCCCGACATCGGCGAACAGCACCAGCTCGCTGCCGGGCATGGCCTCGTGGGCGGCCACGCCGTGGTCGTGCGGGATGATCGGGTCGTTGTCGCCCCAGATGATCAACGTGGGCATGGCGGCGGCGAGGTAGAGCCGGTCGCGGGCGCTGATCGCCTGACCGCCCGGGTCGATGACCGAGCGCAGCGTGCGCAGGAAGGCGTGGCGGTTCTCGCCCTCGGCCAGCGAGGCGTAGGCGGACCACATCTCGGCGACGCGCGGCGGCCGCACCCCGTTGCGGTGCAGCCAGCGGCTGATGTTGTTGCCGGTGTCGCGGATGAAGCTCGGCGCCAGCACGGGCAGCAGCAGCTCCGCCCCGGGCAGCGACAGCAGGCGCAGGATCAGGCTGACGTCACGGCCGAGCCCCCCGCTGTTGACGAGCACCAGCCGCTCGCACAGCTCCGGGTACTGGTAGGCGAACTGCATGGCGACGCCGCCGCCGAGCGACTGCCCCACGATCGTGGCGTGCTCGACGCCGACGTGGGCCAGCAGGTCGCGCACCAACGAGGCGTGGGCGCCGAGGGTGTAGTCACCGCCCGCCGGCTTCGCCGACCGCCCGTGCCCGAGCAGGTCGGGGGCGATCACCCGGAACCGCTGCGCCAGCGGCTCGAGCACCTCACGCCAGGTCGTCGAGCTCCCGGCCATGCCGTGGATGAGCACGAGCACCTCGCCGTCGGGATCGCCGAGGTCCCGGTAGGCGATGTCGTGGCCGTGCAGACGCGTGTGCTGGATCGCCGACATCCCTCCTGCTTACACCCTGGCGAGGGACGTGCCCAGGGACCGAAGACCCGCCAGGGACCGGACGCGCCACGGGGAGGCCCCGGAGGACCTCCCCGTGCACGATGTGTCGATTGGTCCGGTGCGGCCCGCTGCTACCGGGTGGGACGACGTCCCGGCAACCGCTTCCGGCGGTGGGCTGGTGTGGATTCCACCGAGTGGTCCGACTCGCCGCTCAGCGGCCAGCCACCTCCAGGGTCCCGTGCGAACTGTCGCTCATGTTCGGACCACCTCCTTTCACTGGTGCCGGACAGGCTAGCGGCGCCGACGGCGCGCCAGCTCGAGGGTTAAGCCGACCGGTCCGAACCACCAGGTCAGCAACAGCGGCAGGCGGGCGCTGCGACCCGCGGCGACGTTCGTCTCCCAGATCCAGCGCCCCACGAACAGGTCGAAGGCCAGGTAGTGGGTCCACCCGGCCAGGAAGGCCGTCGGGTTGGCCAGACCGGCGCGCAGCGAGTCCGGGTCACGGAAGTCGACCCGCTCGCCGCCGGTCGCCACACCCGCCGCCAGCAGCGCCGTGTAGGCCACGCCGAGTCCGGCAAACAGCCACGAGCATCGCCGCACCAGCCAGCCGGTCACCCGGGCGCGCGGGAACAGGATCATCGCCAGCCACACCGGCGCCGTCGAGGCGTTGAGGAGGGCGAAGGCCTGCTTGTGTGCCGGCGAGCTCGGCTCCACCGCGGCGATCGGTCCTGGTGTGTCCGTGGTCGTCATGGCCTGGCCCCCCAGCGCTGGTGTCGACGGTGCGAGGATGAGCCTACGGCGCTGGTCGGACGGGAGGTCGGGGATGGACGAGCACGAGGAGATCGCCGCGTGGGAGGCCGCCGGTCGGCGCATCGACACGCCGACCGGGCAGGTGTGGCTGCGCCACGTCCCGGCCGCCACCGACCACGGGCTCGACCCGGTGCTGGTGCTGCACGGCTTCCCCACCAGCTCGCACGACTGGCGCCACGTGCTGGGTGCGCTGTCCGCCGAGCGTGACGTCGTGCTGTTCGACTTCGTCGGCTTCGGCCTGTCCGACAAGCCGGATCACCGCTACCGCCTCGAGGATCAGGCCGACGTGGCCGAGGCGGTGGTGGCCGCCGTCGGCTGCGACCGGGTGGCGCTGGTCAGCCACGACATGGGCAACTCCGTCGGCGGCGAGCTGCTGGCGCGCGACCTCGACGGCCGCCTGGGCTTCGCCGTGAGCCGCCGGGTGCTCACCAACGGCAGCATCTACATCGACATGGCCCAGCTGACCGACGGCCAGCAGCTCCTGCTGTCGCTCGACGACGCCCCGTTCGACCTGGGCGACGGCGGCGCGGCGTTCCGCGACGGCATGGCGTCGACCTTCTCCCCCGACCATCCGGCCGGCGACGACGAGCTGGCGTGCGCCTGGGCGCTGACCGCCCGCGCCGACGGCCACACGCTGCTGGCGCGCACGATCCGCTACGTCGAGGACCGGCGCGCCCGCGAGGCGCGCTACACCGGCGCCATCGAGTCCCACCCGGCGCCGTTGGGCGTGGTGTGGGGGCGGGTCGACCCGGTGGCGGTCGCCGCCATGGCCGAGCGGTTGGTGGCGGCACGCCCCGACGCGCCGTTGGTGTGGCTCGACGACGTCGGCCACTGGCCGATGGTCGAGACGCCCACGCCGTTCGCCGACGCCGTGCTCGGCATGCTCGACGGGTAGGTCCCGATAGGGTCTGCGGCCGTGCCCGGCTGCCACGGGCCCGACCCAGGGGGAAGACCATGGCCACCATCCGTCACCACGCCCGCCTCTCGGCGCCCGCCGGCGACGTCTGGGCGATCGTGCGCGAGCCCACCGGCATCACCGACTGGCTCGCCGGCGTCGACAGCTGCGTCATGGACGGCACCGCCCGCGTCGTGGGCACGATGGGCCTCGAGATCCGTGAGGACATCGTCACCGTCGACGACGACCTGCGTCGCTTCCAGTACGCGATCGTCGACTCACCGCTGAACCTGGCGAACCACCTGTCGACCGTCGACATCCTCGAGGACGGCGACGGCTGCGTGGTCGTCTACAGCACCGACGTGTCGCCCGACGAGGCGGGGATGATCCTCGACGCCGTGGCCAAGGGCGGCGTCGACGCCCTTGTCGAGCGCTTCGGCTGACGGAGCTCGGTCAGTACTGGTCGAAGTACTGACGGAACTTCTGGCCGACGGCCATGCTCTGGCCCATGCGGGCGGTCCAGCCGTTGGCGCCGCGCATGTACTGGTCGGGGTCGATGCCGTTCTGGGCCGCCACCTCGCGCATGCCGGCCTCGTCGGTGACGCCCGCCTTCTGCGAGAGCTTGGCGATCCAGGCGTAGTGCTGCAGCGAGATGCCGTCGATGTCGGCGAAGATCGGGTCGTCGTCGGCGACCGGAGCGTTGGACGGCCCACCGAAGGCGGCGGTGTCGATGCCGAGCGCCCGCTGCTGGGCCATGGCGTCTTGCGCCGCCGCCTGGTTGGCCGCGCTGACGGGCGGGATGTTGCCGTTCATGGCCGCCTGAGCGGCGGCGTTGGCGGCGTCGATCTGGGCCTGCGCGGCCTGGCGTTGCTTCTTGCCGAACATCTGGCACTCCGTTCGTCCTGAGGGGTCGGCGACACGCTACTGGCGCGTCATCGAGCGTGCTGGGGAGGTGTGAACGCAGCGCGAGCCTCGGCGGCCGGTGTCTGCCGGCAGCACCCCTCGAGGTGATCGTTGACCAGGCCCATCGCCTGCATGAAGGCGTACACGGTGGTGGGGCCGAGGAAGCGCCAACCTCGGCGCTTGAGGTCCTTGGCCATGGCGACGGCCCCCGGCGAGGTGGTCAGCTGCCCGAGCTCGGGCCAGGTGATGCGCGCCGGCCGCTCGTCGGGGGACGGCTCGAACGACCACACGTAGGCGGCGAGGCTGTCGTGCTCGTCGAGCAGCTCGGCGTAGCGCTGCGCGTTGTTGATGGACGCCTCGATCTTGCCGCGGTGACGCACGATGCCGGCATCGGCGAGCAGGCGTGCCACCTCGTCGTCGCCGAAGCCGGCGACGACCGCCGGGTCGAAGTCGGCGAAGGCGGCCCGAAACGCCGGGCGCTTGCGCAGGATGGTGAGCCACGACAGCCCGGCCTGGAAGCCCTCGAGGCAGAGCTTCTCGAACAGGCGGCGGTCGTCGTCGACGGGGAAGCCCCACTCGTGATCGTGGTAGGGGACGTACTCCGGCGCGGACGCGGCCCAGAAGCAGCGGGGCGCGCCGTCGGGTCCGTCGACGAGGCCGTTGGCAGGGATCTCCATGGCCGCACCCTACGCAGGGGCACCGACAGCGCGACCGCTACCGTGGCCCGGGTGGCGACGCCCTCGCAGACCGTGCACGTCGACGGCGTGGATGTGACCCTGTCGAACCCCGACAAGGTGCTGTTCCCGGCCGCCGGCGTCACCAAGGCGGACCTCGTCGCCTACTACCTCGCCGTCGGCGAGCCGCTGCTCGAGGCGATGGGCGGACGACCGGTGCTGCTGCAGCGCTTCCCGAACGGCGTCGGCAAGCAGAGCTTCTTCCAGAAGCGCATCCCCGACTCGGCGCCGGAGTGGTTGCAGACCACGACGGTCGCCACGCCCAACGGGACCGAGTCGCGAGCGCTGGTCGTCGCCGACCTGGCCCACGTCGTGTGGGCGGTGAACCTGGCGAGCCTGGGCTTCCACGTCTGGCCCTACCTCGCCGACGACCCGGCACACGTCGACGAGCTGCGCATCGACCTCGACCCCCAGCCCGGGGTGCGCTTCGCCCAGGTGCGCGAGGCGGCCGCCGAGGTCCGGACGCTGCTCGACGAGCTGGGCATCGACGGGCGCGCCAAGACGACCGGGTCGCGCGGCATCCACGTGTACGTCGCGCTCGAGGCTCGCTGGGACGCGGTGGCGGTGCGCCAGGCGGCGGTGGCGCTGGCCCGCGAGCTCGAACGACGCCGCCCCGACCTGCTCACCGCAGCGTGGTGGAAGGAGGAGCGCGGCACCCGGGTCTTCGTCGACTTCAACCAGAACGCGCCGCACAAGACGGTGTTCGGGGCGTGGTCGGCGCGGGCGCGCACCGGCGCGCAGGTGTCGTGCCCGTTCGCCTGGGACGACCTCGACGCCATCGATCCCGAGGCGTGCACCGTCGCCACCGTGCCCGAGCGCCTCGCCGCCGGCGGCGACCCGTGGGCCGGCATGCGCGCTGCGCCGCAGACGATCGACGCTCTGCTCGGGCGGTTCTGGCGCGACATCGACGACGGGCTGATGGACGCCCCGTGGCCGCCCGTGTACCCGAAGATGCCGCTGGAGCCTCCCCGCGTGGCGCCCAGCCGAGCCGCCAAGCCCGACGACGAGGCCTAGGACGCCGCCGCCAGCACCGGCGGCGCCAGCACCTCGATCAGCCGCCGCTCGCGCGCCGGGTCCGCCGGCACGGCCAGCAACGACAGGACCAGGCGCACCACCGCCTCGGCGGCGAGGTCGGCGTCGGCCCCCGGTTCGACGAGTGCGGCGACGAAGTCCACCACCAGCTCGTGCAGCACCTCCGCCTGCAGGGCGATGCGTCCGGTGGCGCCAGCGGCTCCTTCGCTGAACCAGGCGGCCAGCAACGGGCGGGCGCGCACCTGCGCCACGGCGGCGACCACCGCCTCGACCAGCAGGGCGTCCGGCTCGTCGACGCCGGCCACCTCGACCGCCATCGCGGCCGCCACCCGGCGCGACTCGCGGGCCACGAACGCCCGGCGCAGCGCGTCGCGGTCCCCGACGTAGCGGTAGACCGTCCCCCGGGCGCACCCCGCCTCGGCCGCCACCTCGGCCACCGTCAGGTCGATGTCGCCGCGCCGGGCCGCCACGGCGCCGGCTGCGTCGAGCAGCCGCGTGTGCGCCACCTCGGGAGAGACCTCCCGCCCCCAGGTCACGGCGCCGGCGGTGCCGTCAACGGCAGCGTCTCGAAGCGGCGGACGAAGGCGCCCGGGGCGTAGGCGGCGCGGTCGAGGTCGAGCTCGTAGTCGCCGAAGCGCTCCAACAGCTCCTCGAGCGCCACCCGGCCCTGGAGGCGGGCGGCGTGCGAGCCGAGGCAGTAGTGCGGACCGCTGGTGAAGGTGAGGATCTTGGCGATCGACCGGCCGATGTCGAGCGCGTCGGCGTCGGCACCGAACTCGCGCGGGTCACGGTTGGCGGCGCCGTAGAGCAGGTGCACCCGGCTGCCCGCCGGGATCGTCGTGCCGCGCACCTCGACGTCGCGCGTGACGGCGCGCGACAGCCCCTGCACCGGTGAGGTGAGGCGCAGCAGCTCCTCGAGCGCGCCGTCGATCAGACTCGGGTCGTCGCGCAGCGCCCGGCGCTGGTCGGGATGGGCCGCCAGCAGCTCGGCGGCGCCGCCGAGCAGGCCCGTCGCCGTGTCGTTGCCGCCGGCGACCATCACGAACGCATACCCGAGCACCGCTTCGGGCGAGACCTCCTCGTCCCCGAGCGACGCCTGCACCAGGGTGGAGATCATGTCGTCGCCCGGCTCGCGCCGGCGGCGCTCGAGCAGCTCGGTCAAGTAGCCGTAGAGGTCGGTGACGGCCTCGAGCGCGTCGGCGAGCACGTCACCGCCGGCGTTGGCGGCCACGATGGCGGCCGTCCAACGGTCGAAGCGGTCGCGATCCTCGGGCGGCACCCCGAGGTAGTGCGCCACCACGAAGCTGGGCAGCGGTCCGGCGAGGCCGGCGATGAGGTCGGTCTCACCGGTGGCGGCCAGCTCCTCGGCCATCACGTCGAGCCGGGCGCGCACGAAGGCGCGCACCTCGGGTTCGAGCGGCGCCACCGCCCGGGGCGTGAACCCGCGCGACACGAGGCGGCGATAGGCCGTGTGCTCGGGCGGGTCCATCATCACGATCGTCGGCGCCAGGCCCAGGGCCTTGCGGTCGCCGCCGTCGAGCGAGAGGCCCTCGGCGGAGGAGAACGTCTCGGTGTCGCGTGCGGCGGCGAAGACGTCGTCGAAGCGGCTGAGCACGTAGAAGCCGCCGCCCGGGTCAGCCGCTGCAGCGTGCGACGTCGCCGGCACCTGCGCCCACGGCTGGAAGTGCACGGGCGCCTCGTCGCGCAGGCGGGCGTAGGTGGCGAACGGCGCACGCATGTGCTCCGGCGCGAACGGGTCGAACACCAACGTCGTCATGTTGAACACTTTTTCAGAACTGTTCAAGAGCTGCAAGTGGTCGTTCCGTCCCGCTGCGTGCGATTACCACCACCGAGAGCCACGGCCTAAGGTCCCTGCACCGGGCCGGGGGGCTCGGCCGAGCGAGACGGGGAAGGGGCGACCCGGGATGCGCAGAGGGGGACGTCGCGCGGCGTTGCTGGCCGTGGCAGCGCTGGGCTTGGCCGCAGGTGCCTGCACCCCGTCGGCCGACGCCGGCAGCGAGGGCCAGGCCGCCGCCACGGGCGGTGCCGCCGCCTCGGGACCGACATCGCAGCCGCCGGAGCACCTCGAGGCCGAGGTGCTCTCCAGCCGGGCCGAGGACGTGACCGGCGGCGACACGGTGGTCCAGGTGCGCCTGCCCGCCGGCCTGGCGGCCGATGCCGTCACCGTCACCGCCGACGCCACCGGCGAGGCCTTTCCGGTCGAGGTCGACCGCACCGGACGCCACGTCGCCCGAGTCAGTGGGCTGCCCGACGGTTCGTCGACCATCACCGCCGTCGCCGGCGACGGCGACCGCGCCACCGTCGAGGTGACCAACCACCCGACCACCGGCCCGCTCTTCTCCGGGCCGCACCTGCCGATGCCGGTGTGCAGCACCGATCTGTACGGCCTCGGCGAGCCCCTCGACGAGGACTGCTCCGCCACCACCTCGATCCGCTGGAAGTACCTGAGCACCGACGGGGAGCTCAAGCCGCTCGACGACCCCAGCACCCTGCCCACCGACGTCGAGACCATCGGCGAGACGAAGATGCCCTTCATCGTCCGCCAGGAGACCGGGACGCTCAACCGGGGCATCTACTGGATCACCGTGCTCGACCCCATGCCGGACCCGACGTCGCAGCAGTGGGATCCCTCCGCCTGGAACGGGCGGCTGATCTACGAGTTCGGCGGCGGTTGCGGCACCTCGTACTCGCAGGGGTTCAAGATGCTCGGCGACCCGAGCACCGAGTTGCTCGAGCGCGGCTACGCCTTCGCCACCTCGACGCTCAACACGTTCCAGGTCGCCTGCAACGACGTGCTGTCGGCCGAGTCGGTGAGCATGGTCAAGGAGCGCTTCGCCGAGGGCTACGACACGCCGGCGTTCACCATCGGTTCGGGCGGCTCGGGTGGTGCCATCCAGCAGTACCTCATCGCCCAGAACTACCCCGGGCTGCTCGACGCCATCTCGCCGGCGCTCCCCTTCCCCGACGCCATCAGCATCTCGGGCGGCGTGGTCGACTGCGCCCTGCTGGGCGACTACTACGCCACGCCGGACGGCGCCGCGCTCTCCGAAGAGCAGCGCACCGCCATCAACGGCCACCTGACCACCGACACCTGCGGCATGTGGGACGCCACGTTCGCGCCGATCGTCGACCCGTCGGGCCCGTGCACCATCCCGGGCCTCTCCGCCGCCGGCCCGCTGATCGGCGGGCTGCCCGACGGCGGCTTCCCGCTGCTCCCGCGCGACGAGGTGTACGACGCCGAGACCAACCCCGACGGCTTGCGCTGCACGCTGCAGGACTCGAACGTGAACCTCATCGGCACGGACCCGGAGACCGGGTTCGCCCGCCGTCCGTGGGACAACGTCGGCGTCGAGTACGGCCTGGGCGCGCTACGTGACGGCGTGATCGACCTCGACACCTTCCTGGCGCTCAACGAGGGCATCGGCAGCTACGACATCGACGGCAACCACGTCGCCGAGCGGGCCGAGGCCGACGAGGACACCATCCGCACGGCGTACGCCACCGGCCGCGTCACCGACGGCAGCGGCGACCTGCGCCGCATCCCGATCATCTCGGTCAACGTCTGGACCGACGACCAGGGCGACATCCACGACCGCTTCCGGGCGTTCTCGATGCGCGAACGCCTGCGCAACCCGGACGGCTCCAACCCGCCGAACCACATGATCTGGACGCGCGGCCTCCCCGACGGCTCGAACCTCGTCCAGAGCCTCTCCGGTTCGCTCGACGTCGGCTCCGAGGCGATCACCGTGCTCGACACCTGGCTGACGGCGCTCGACGCCGACACCTCAGGCGACCCGATCGAGGTCCGCCTCGAGCGCACCCGCCCCGACGAGGCGATCGACAATTGCATCACCGCCGACGGCGAGCGGCTGTCGGGCCTCGGCATCTACGACGAGCCCGGGCCGTGCCGGGACCTGTACCCGCTGCACGGCGATCCCCGCACGGTGGCCGGCGCGCCGTTGGCCGACGACGTGCTCAAGTGCAGCCTGCAACCGGTGGCCGAGGCGGTCGAGCAGGGCCGCTACGGCCAGGCCACCGAGGAGCAGGTGACGCGCCTCGAGGTCATCTTCCCCGACGGCGTGTGCGACTTCAGCCGACCGGGCGTGGGCCAGGTCCCGGTCGAGGGCGTCTGGCTGCGCTACCCGCGCTGATCAGGTCGGCGGCACGCTGGCCGACGTGGTCGTCGTGCCGGGGGTGCCGGCCGTGCCGGGGGTGTCCTCCAACAGCTGCTGCGCCTCGGCGACCTTGGCGTTCGACTCGTCGATCAGCCGCTGGTACTCGCCGAGGCCCTTGCCGCCGGCCAGCGCCTCGTCGGCCTGCTGCTTGAGGGCGGTCGCCTCGTCGAGGAGCTCCGCCACCCGGTCGAGGCCCTCGGCACCGGTCGGCGACCCGCCGTCGGTCTGCGGCTGCCCGGTCGGATCGCCCGAGTCCGGCCGTTCGAGCGTCTGCACCTCGGTGGCGCCGAACAGCTCCTCGAGCGCCTCGCGCAAGGTGGGCTTCATGACGATCTCCGTGCCCCAGGCCACGATGACCTGTTTGAGCTGGGCGAACTGGTCGGAGGTGACGTACATCGGACGCACCCACAGCAACGAGTTGTTGACCGGCACCAGCACCATGTTGCCGAAGGTCACGTTCGAGCCGCCCTGGCCGAGCAAGGTGATCTGCTCCGAGATCGTCTCGTTGTTGTTGATCGACGAGTTCACGAGCGTGGGGCCGTCGAGCGAGAACGGGCTCGGCATCTGGTACACGACGATCTCGCCGTAGTGCTCGCCGTCGGTGCGCGCCACGGCGAACGCCGTCAGCTTCTGCGTCGACTCCGACCCGCCGGACACCGGGACGAACGGCCGGATGAGCACGAACTCCGGCTGATCCTCCCCCGGCAGGTTCATCAGCACGTAGTAGGGCTCGATGGGTGTGTCCGACACCACGGTCTGGCTGCCGCTGGCGTCCTTCTTGGGCGGCGCCGAGCCCGGATCGTTCGCCACCGACCAGGCACCGGACTTCTGCAGGAAGGCCGACGGATCCGAGATGTGGTACGTGGCGAGCAGCGACGTCTGGACCTTGAACAGGTCCTCGGGGAACCGCACGTGCGCCTGGAGCTCGGAGTGCATCTGGCTGCGGGGCCGGAACAGGTCGGGGAAGGCGGCGCCGTAGGTCGCCAGGATGGGGTCGTCCTCGTCCCAGATGTAGTAGTTGACGGTGCCGTCGTAGGCGTCGACGACCGCCTTGACCGAGTTGCGCACGTAGTTGAAGTCGGTGTTGAGGCCGGACCGTTCGGGCACGACGCGGCTCATGTTGGCGCCGGGGACGTCGGCGAGCGACTGCGCGTTCGGGTAGCGGTCGGTGATCGTGTAGCCGTCGACGATGAACTGGATGCGCCCGTTGACGAGCACGGGGTACGGGTCCGTGTCCCACACCAGGCCGTCGAGCGGGGCGAGCGACTGCACCCGGTTGGCGACGTCGCGGTGCATCAGCAGCTGCGAGTCGGGGCCCACGAAGCTCGACACGAACAGGTTCCAGTCGGCGAAGCGCAGCGCGAACAGCGCCTGGTTGAACGACGAGCCGATCGGGACGCCGCCGTCGCCTTCGTAGCGGTTCGGCACGACCGTCTGCTCCGTGCCGGCCTCGATGTAGCCGATCTCGTCGCGCGAGGCGCCGACGATGACGTAGTCGTCGGCCGTCGGCGCGATGTTGCCGTAGTACACGTACGGCTGGTCGAGCCGCCCCTCGAAGGCGTCGCTGTACTCGGTCGGGACGTTGGACACGACGAAGTCCGGGTCGCCGTCGCCGACCACGGCGTTCGCTGCCGCCAGGGCCACGCCGTACCCGTGGGTGTACGCGATGTGGAGGTTCTCCCACGTGGGGTTGGGGATGCCGTTGCGGTCGAGGTCGCGCGTGCCGATCAGCATCGCCGTCGAGGCGGACGTGTCCTCGTCGAGACGCAGCGGGTAGCGGTCCACGTCGATGTCGGTGAAGGTGTAGCTCTGGTTCTGTCGCTGGAGCTTCTGGAACGAGCTGCGCACCTGCTCCGGGTCGAGCAACCGGATGTTGCGCACCGTCTCGGGGTTGGCCTCGAGTGCGGCGCGCGTCTCGCCCACGTCGTCGGAGCCGTCGTAGTCGAACGGCGTGAGCTGGAGCTGATCGTCGAGCACCAGGTCGTACGACTGGCGCGTGGCGTCGATGTTCTCGGCGACGTACTCGGCCTCGCGCGTCGACTGCGACGGGTCGACGACCCACTTCTGCACCGCCGCCGGCAGGATCGAGCCGGCGGCCAACTGCACGACGGCCCACAGCACGACCACCACCACCGGCAGGACCCAGCCCCGCCGCCGGACGTTGACGAGCAGCAGGACCGCCGCCGTCAGGGCGATCAGGGCCAGCAGCCGCAGGGCGGGCTCGTCGACATGGACCGCCGTATAGCCCGCGGCCTGGATGCCCGATCGGTTCGAGTACACGAGCAGGTACCGCTCGAGCAGGTACTGCACGCCCTTGACCAGCGCCAGCATCGCCAGCAGGAACGACAGGTGTGCCTTGACCTGCGGCGTGATGCGCTGGCTCGGCGCCTGCAGGCGGATGCCCCCGTTGAGGTAGTAGGCGCCCAGCGTGACCAGGGTCATGATCACGAGCGAGGCGAAGGCCCAGTCGGCCAGCACGACGTAGAACGGCAGGTCGAAGACGTAGAAGCCGATGTCGAGCCCGTAGGTGGCGTCGGTCTGGCCGAACGGTCGCCCGTTGGCCCACAGCAGGTACTCGTTCCACCGCGCCGCCATCCCGGCGCCGGTGATCACCCCGAACCCGAGGGCGACGCCGATGCGGACCACCTGCGAGCGGCGCTCGACCAGGTCTTGATAGCGGGCGAGGAACTCGTCCTCAGGCGAGGCCGGCCGGAACACCGGCGCCAAGCGGTGCGCCACCGAGAGGTCCACCCACAACAGCACGGCGAACAGCAGCGTGAAGCCGAGGCCGAGCCCGACCCGGGCCCACACGATCGTGTCGAACGTCTCGACGAAGCCGGTCGAGTCGAACCACATCCGGTCCGTCACGAAGGTCGCCACACCGCGGACCGACGTCAGCAGCAGGAACCCCACGACGAGCGCCACGAACAGCACCACCCGCCCGCGCCCGGAGCGGCGGCGGTTGATCGGCAGGTCGGCAGGGGCGCGCATCGGATGGTCAGCCTACGAGACCGTCACTGCGTGGCCGCATCGCCGGCGAGCGCCACCTCGACGTCGCCGCCGATCGACCCCAGCGCCTCGAGCGCCTCGGTGACGTCGCTGACGGCGACGACCTGCAGCCCGTCGGCGTACTGCAGCGCCTCCTCGTACTCGTCGTCGGGCACGAGGAAGAGCTTGGACCCGTGGTCCTTGACCGTCTCGACCTTCTGGTGGATGCCACCGATCGGCCCGATCGTGCCGTCGAGCCGGATCGTCCCGGTGACCGCCACGTCGTTGCCCCCGGTGAGGCTCCCCGGCGTGAGCACGTCGATCGTGGCGAGCGTGAACGCCAGCCCGGCCGACGGACCACCCACGTCGCCGGAGTCGATCGACACCTCGAACGGCAGGTCGAACTGGAGCTCGCGGGTGCCCGACGACACGCCGAGGAACGCCGTGGCGGCGTCGTCGGGATGGTGGCCGAGGGTGACCGGCACGGCGACCGGCCCCTCGTCCGGACCCTGGTCGATGGCCAGCGTCACCGTGTCACCGGGTTCGTGTGCCGCCAGCGCCGCCACCAGGTCCTCCGCCAACCCGACCGGCTGATCGTCGACGGCGACCACCGTGTCGCCCGGCTGCAGCACTCCGTCGGCAGCCGAGCCTTCCACCACCTCGAAGATGACGGCGCCCGTGCCGGTCGCCGCCACGTCGTAGCCCAGCTGCCGCAGCGCCACCACCTCTGCGGTCTGCTTGGAGCTGTCCATGAGCTGCAGGTTCCGCGCCCGGTTGTCCTCGTGGGTCTGATCGCCGAGCACCTCACGCGCCGGGAAGACGTCGCGCGTCGGATCGATCCAGCCGATCAACGCGCTCCACGCCGTCGCCTCGCTCGAGGACACGGTCGTGTAGCCGATCTCGCCGGAGTCGCGATAGGTCGGCCGACCCTCGACCTGCACGGCGTCCTGGGTGGGCCGGACCTGGCCGGGCGAGATCACGTAGTACGGCAGGCGCACGAAGTTCGCCGTCACGATGGCGACGAGGAGCAGCCCGACGATGCCGCCGAGGATGTAGTTCCGCAACCGCCGTCGCGACCGGGGTGGCTCCACCTCGACGCCTACGGGCGTCGAGAGGTCGGGGGCTACCATGCCGGGAACTGGTTCGTCGCTCACGTTCGCCTTTCGCACGGTGGTTCGACGGCGGCTCAGTGTATGGAGTTCCCACGGAAGGCGAGGCGCGTGGCACAGGGTTCGACGACACGGTGGAGCGCCGGGCGCGTCACGGTGCCCGACCCGAACCTCTTCCCGGCGCAGAGCGATGTCCGCCCGCGGCCCAAGTGGTTCATCCGCCTGCGCGGGTTCCTGACGCTGGCCGTGCTCGTCGTCGGGGGCGGCGTGGCGCTGGCCGCCACGGTGGCGATCCTGCTGGCGCTGATCGCCATCATCTCGATCGCCTTCCTCACCTGAGCACCGTGCCCGGCGACGACACCGTTGCTCGCCGCCGCGCCGCGGCGCTCGCCGGCCATCGGGGCGACGCCGCCGCCGCCCGGCGAGCCACGCTCGACGACGATGCGACGGTGCGCGCCGCTGCGCTCGGCGCGCTGGCGCGCTGCGACGACCTGCACGTCGGCGATCTCGAGCGGGCCGCCGCCGACCCGCACGCCGTGGTGCGCCGTCGGGCCGCCGAGCTGATCGGGCACCACGGGCCACGACGATCCGACAGCGAGGACGGCGCCAACGATGGGGCGGCCGACGGCCCGCTCGACCGGGTGGTCGAGGTCCTGCTGGCCGACGCGGCCGCCACGGTGATCGATGCCGCCGCCTGGGCTGCCGGTGAGCGGTGGGGGCTCGACGACGACGGGGAACCCACCGGCGCTCCCCCGGAGGCGCTGGCGCTGCTCGTCGACCACGCCCGCGCCCACGACGACGCCCTGGTGCGGGAGACCTGCGTCGCCGCGCTCGGCGCCATCGGCGACCCGGCCGGCGAGGCCGCCGTCATCGAGGCGATGGGCGGTCCGGCGGTGCTGCGCCGGCGGGCCGTGCTGGCGCTGGCGGCGTTCGACGGGCCCGACGCTGCTGCTGCACTGCGCGCAGCCCTGGAGGATCGCGACTGGCAGGTCCGCCAGGCCGCCGAGGACCTGCTCGACGCTCGACCCCAGCCTTAGGCTCCGGCCGCACCCCAGGTGGGCGAGCGCTTCTCGACGAACGCCCGGGCGCCCTCCTGCGCGTCCGGCAGCTGGCTGGCCGCCGCCATCACCTCGACGGCGTAGGCGTAGGCGTCCGCCTCGCTCAGGCCCATCTGGTGGTGGAACGCCGCCTTGCCGACGGCCCGGGCGGCCGGGCTCCCCCGCGTGGCGAGGTGGGCCAGCTCGTCCACGGCGGCGTCGAGGTCCTCCGGGGCCACGACCCGGTTCACGAGGCCCCATGCCAGAGCGGTGTCGGCGTCGATCGGATCGCCGAGGAGGCCGAGCTCGAGCGCCCGCTTGGGGCCGACCGCCCGACCGACGGCGACCAGCGGCGTGGTGCAGAACCAGCCGCCCTTGCCGCCGGGTAGGGCGAACCGAGCCTCGGTGGAGGCCACGGCCAGGTCGCAGCTGGCGACGAGCTGGCACCCCGCCGCCGTCGCCAGGCCGTGGACGCGGGCCACCGAGACCTGCGGCATGGCCCGCAGGGTCCCCATGACCGCCGTGCAGCAGTCGAGCAACGCGTGGATGTCCTCGAGCGTCGCCCCGGCCACCTCGGCCAGGTCATGCCCGGCAGAGAAGACCGGGCCCTCCCCGGCGACGATCACGGCGTCGGCGTCCGATGCCGCCACCTCGCCCAGCGCGGCGTGCAGCGCCGAGAGCAGCTCCATCGACAGAGCGTTGCGACGAGGGCCGCGCCGCAAC
>JAGQTE010000270.1 GCA_020439175.1 Acidimicrobiales bacterium
TCGCCAGCACCACGCCGATGCTGGTGCCGACCCCGACCGCGGTGCCCCCGGCGTCGATGGGCTGGCCGATGACCGCCGCCAGCCGCAGGGCCAGCGCCCGGGCCCCCAGCGCGCCGTCGACCTGCTCGGCCACCACCAGGAACTCGTCGCCGCCGAAGCGGGCGCACAGGTCCCCGGAGCGTGCCGTGTCGGTGAGCCGCTCGGCCACCACCTGCAGCACGCGGTCCCCGGCGGCGTGGCCGTGGTCGTCGTTGACCGCCTTGAAGTCGTCGAGGTCGATGAACAGCACGGTGACGGCGTCGCCGTCGCGCTGGAGCCGGCTGCACGCCTGATGCAGCCGATCCTCGAGCAGGGTGCGGTTCGGTAGGTCGGTCAACGGGTCGTGGGTGGCCTGGTGGGCCAGGGTCGACTCAGCCCGTCGTCGGTCGGTGACGTCCTCGATCGTGGCGATCCATCCCGCCGTCCCCTTGCCGCCGGCGAGCGGCACGAAGCGGGCGTGGGCCCACCGCACGAACAGGCCGGTGTCGACCCGGAAGGTCACCTGGTGGGGGGTGCCGGTGGCGAGGACCTGCCCGGCGGCGTCGGCCACGTCGGGCCGGTCCTCCGGATGCACGGCCCGCTCCCAGCCGCGATCGAGCAGCTCGTGCGCCGGCAGGTTCAGCAGCTGCGAGGTGGCGCTGTTGCAGTACACGACGCAGCCACGCTTGTCCGCCGACAAGATGCCGAGCGGCAGCGCCTCGGCCAGCGACAGGAAGCGGTCGCCGCCGACGGCCGCGTCCGGCGGACGGTCGACGGCGTCATCGATGGGCGGGCGGTCGAGTTGGCGCACCCGCAGCACGGCGCCGCGCAGGCGGTCGTCCTGGGTGGCGTCGATGACCTCGGACTCGAACCAGCCCCAGGTGCCGTCCTTGGCTCGAGCCCGCACCGTGATGCGCTCGTGGAAGCCCGGCGTGGCGCGGGCGCGCTCGATCAGGTCGAACACGCGCGGCAGGTCGTCGGGGTGGAGGTGCTCGCCGATGTGGCGGCCCTGACGTTCGAGCGCGCCGTAGCCGAGCGTCGACGCCTCGCTCGTGGCGACCAGGCGGCCGTCGGTGCGCAGCAGCAGGAGGAACTCCGTGGCGTACTCGCGCAGCGCGGCACGGGCCAGGGCGTTGGCGGCGATGGCGGCGGCGTCCATCTCGTCGATCGACGGGTTCGGGTCCGACGCAGCGGATGCGTCGGGGGCGGCCTCGTCGTCTCGGTCGTGCTCCATGCGGTGTCCTCCGGCTCCGGTCCGGCAGGCACTCCGGATGATCGGCGCCGCGGCTCGGTTCCTTCAGCGATCGGTCAGGTTCGGGCCGATCGACCCAGGTTCAGCGGCCGAACATGGCGAGCCACTCGCGCTCGTCCTTGGGTGCGAACACGTAGTTCCACTTGCGGGTGTCACCCATCGAGGCGGAGGGCTCTGCGGAGTACAGGTGGCCGGGGAACAAGATGGCGTCGTCGGGCACCTTGGCGAGCTTCTGCGTGAGGCTCTCGTACAGCGCCGCCGGGTCGCCGCCCGGCAGGTCGGTGCGACCGCACCCGTCGAGGAACAACGTGTCGCCGGCGACGAGACGGTTGTCGACGAGGAAGCACTGGCTGCCCGGCGTGTGCCCTGGCGTGTGGATGAGCTCGATCGGGATGGCGCCTACGTCGACCACGTCGCCGCTGCGGTGCCCGACGACGTCGGTGTCGGCGATCTCGGTGGTGCGGGTGATCCACGGCACCTCGTCCTGCTGGACGTGGATGGGCACCGGGTGCATGGTCAGCAGCTCGCGGACCCCGGAGATGCGGTGGCCCATCATGTCGCCGCCAACGTGATCGGGGTGGTAGTGGGTGGCGAGGGCGCCGACCAGCCGCATGTCGTCTGCCGCCAGCACGTCGAGGATGCCGCGCACGTCGTAGGCCGGATCGATGACGACGGCCTCGCCCGTCTCACGGTCGCCGACGAGGTAGACGAAGTTCGCCATCTGCCGGGCGATCGGGTCGGTCTGCGCGAAGTCGCGTCCGGCGAGGAGTTGGCGGAAGTACAGGCGGTCGGTCACCGCCACATCCTAGGGAGCGGTCGGGCGTGCCCGGAGGGGAGCCGGCTCCGCCCGAGCGAGCGCGGCGATGGCGGTACGGTGCGTGCGATGCCCGTCGACACGGACCCGTCGCCCTCGGAGCCGACCGACCTGCCCGCCGGATGGCCGCGCCACTGGACGATCGTCGGGGTCGGCGGGGTGGGCGGTCTCTACGGGGGGCGGCTGGCGGCGTCGGGTGCCGACGTCCGGTTCCTGGCACGATCCGACGTCGATCACCTCCGCCGCCACGGTCTCGAGCTGCGCTCGCCGTGGGGCGACGCCCACGTGCGCGACCTCGCCGTGGCCGGTGCCGCCGCAGAGCTGGGGCCGAGCGACGTGATCGTGCTGGCGACGAAGACGACCGACAACGCCCGGGTCGTGGCGCAGCTCGGTCCGCTCGTCGGGCCGTCGACGGCGGTGCTGGCGCTGCAGAACGGGCTGGGGATCGAGGCCCCGATCGCCGAAGCGCTCGGCGTGCCGGTGCTCGGCGGCCTGTGCTTCGTGTGCTCGGCCAAGGAGGCGCCGGGCGTCATCGTGCACCAGGACTACGGGCTCGTCACCGTCGGCGAGCACGCCGCCGGCGGCGTCGCCGCGGGCGCCACGGCGCGGGTGGCGGCGATCGTCGCCGCCTTCGAGGCCGCCGGCATCCCGGTGCGTCCGGCGCCGTCGCTCGCCGTGGCCCGGTGGAAGAAGCTGGTGTGGAACGTGCCCTACAACGGGCTGTCGGTGGTCCTCGACGCCGGGACGGACGAGCTGCAGGCCGATCCCGCCACCCGTGCGCTCGTCGAGGCGCTGATGCGCGAGGTCCACGACGCCGCCGCCGCGTGCGGCCACGGCTTCGACGCCACCTTCGTCGACCAGATGCTCGCCGACACCGATGCCATGACGCCGTACGCGCCGTCGATGCAGCTCGACTACCGCGCCGGCCGGGCGCTGGAGCTCGATGCCATCTACCGGGCGCCGGTCGAAGCGGCGGCCGCCGCAGGTCGACCCATGGTGCGCACCGAAGCCCTGTGGCGGCAGCTGGCGTTCCTCGACCGGCGCGCCCGCGGCACCCGCGGCACCCGCTGAGGTCGGCGGCGGTTCAGCGCTGGGCGAGAAGCCAGGTGCCGAACAGGTCCAGGAAGGCCACGTTGACCTCGTCGTAGGTGCTGCGCAGCTCGGCGCCCGGCCAGTCGGCGGGGACGAGCTCGTCGGGGAGCAGCGGGTCGGCGAGCAGGTGGCGCAACACGGCGGCCGAGGCGACGAACGCCGGGCCCATGGCCTCGGTGTCGCCGGCGCGCAGGCGGGTGCCGAGCGCCGCCAGCTCGTCGGCGAGCGCCCGGGCGTCGCGTGCCCAGCCGTCGAGGTCCCACAGCGCGGCGGCCAGCGCCGCGGGGTCGTCGTCGGGCGTGGCGCGCAACGTCGTGCACTGCGCGTCGACGACGGCGCGCTGCGCCGCCAGCCGATCGGCGTCGAGGTTGGCGGGACGTAGCCACGTCCCCTCGCGGAGCTCGGCGAGGGAGAGCCGGCGCATCGCTTCTCGCAGCTCGGTGCGCGCCGCAGCGTCGCGGCCGCCTTCGCGCACGATGGCGAGCTCCCAGGTGCCGTCCCATCGGTGCCGCTCGGCGCGACGGCTGGCGTCCTGGCGGGTCTGACGCTCGAGCATCGGACCGACGAGGCGGTACCCGTCACCTTCGGCAGCCAGCTCGCCGGCCGCAGCCATGCGGCTGATGGCGGTGCGGATCGTGCCCTCGCTCACGCCGAACAGCTCACCGGTGCGCACCAGCAGGCGCGTCGGCATCCAGGGCGGATGGGTGCCGAGCAGCGTCGAGGCGATGACCGAGCGCGCCGTCAGCGGCCGACGCTGGTGGGCACCTGGGGACGGGGTCGATCGAGCGGACATTACGAGTGTTGTGCACCTGAGAGCGATATGTAATACTGGCGGACGTGACCATCGCCGACGACCACCGCACGCATCATGGCGCGCCCGGCGGCCCTGCCGTGGCCGACGGATCTGCCGGTTCTGCCGCCGACGCCGAGCTCGTCGTTCCCGAGCTGACCGACGGTCTTCCCACCGAGGGCGACGCCGCCACGATCTCGGGCCTGCGCATGGGCGGCATGGTCCCCGACGCCTCGGTCCTGCCCGACGTGTTGCCGACCGATCGCCTCGGGCCCTCGGGCAAGCCGCTCCCGCCGCTGCGGGCCGAGCTGCGGCGCACGCACAGCTGGCGCAACGCCGCCAACGTCGTGTCGGTGTGGCTGCAGACGGCCGGGCTGCTGGTGGTGGCCTCGTGGCTGACCCGGCAGCTGCCGTTGTGGGCTGCCATCCCGATCTGGGCCGTCGTGTTCCTGGCGATGGGGCGCGGACTGGGCCTGTTCGCCATCTTGGGGCACGAGGCGGCGCACCGGCTGCTGTTCAGCCGCAAGCGCGTCAACGACCTCGTCGGCCGCTGGCTCGTCGCCTACCCGGCGTTCGTCCCGTTCGACCTGTACCGCCGCAGCCACTTCGCCCACCACCGTGAGGAGTTCGGCCCCGCCGAACCCGACCTCAACCTCTACAACGGCTACCCGATCAGTCGGGCGTCCTTCCGGCGCAAGCTGGTGCGCGACGCCCGCGGCAGCTCGGGGTGGAAGAACCTCAAGTCGCTGCTGCTCGCCGTGCGCAGCGAGTTCGCCCGGCCGGTGGCGCTGCGCATCCTCGGGGTGCAGCTCGTCATCGCCGTGGCGCTCACCGCCGCCACGCGCACGTGGTGGATCTACCCGGTCATGTGGCTGCTGCCGTGGATGACGGTGTGGCGGGTCATCAACCGCCTACGCGCCATCGCCGAGCACGGCGGCATGACCCACTCGCCCGACCGGCGGCTGACGACGCACGTGGCGCACCAGTCGTGGATCGCCCGCAGCATCTTCGTGCCCTTCAACACCGGCTGGCACCTCGCCCACCACGTCGACATGGGCATCCCGTTCCAGAACCTGCCGGCGCTGCACGACGAGCTGGTGGCGTCGGGGTGGGTCACCGACGAGATCACCTATCCGAGCTACGTCGCGCTCTGGAAGGCGCTCGCCTCAGGCTGAGGGGCAGCGGCCGTTCAGCCTGCGTCGTCGCCCGGCCCGTCGTCGTCGTGGTGATCGCCGGGGTGCGGGTGCTCGTGCCCGTGGTGGTGCCCGTGGTCGGACGGGCGGTCCGGCTGGTGGCCCGGCCGCTGGTCGTGGCGGTGCGGATCCCACTGGTAGAGCCGACCCATCGGGTACAGCTCGGTCACCGTGGGCTCGTCGGACGTGTCGTTGGCGGCGAACCAGGCGCGCTCGGCTTCGAGCAGCACCTCTCGCAACGGGCGACCGACGCGGCGGGCGACGCGGGCGGCGTCGTCGTGCTCGACCTTCACCCTGCCGCCGGCGACCTTGACCCGGACCGGGTGGCCGTCGACGGTGACCTCGTCCTCGGTGCGGGCGCCAGGCCAGCGCTGCAACAGCTGGCCGCGCACGCCGAGCGTGCCGGTCTCGGTGCGCAGCACGGCGGCGACGGCGTCGGCGGCGGCGGGATCGGCGAGCGCCGAGATCGTGTGCGCCGGCCGGCCCTTCTTCATGAGGATGGGCGTGGCCCAGGCGTCGTGCGCGCCGGCGTCGAGGAGCCGGGCGACGGCGTGGGCGATCAGCTCCCCGGTGAGGTCGTCCACGTTGGTCTCGAGCAGCACCACCGGCTGGCCCTCGACCAGCTCGCCGGCGGCGGCGCCGATGATGACCTGCACGAGGTTCGGGCGGTCGTCGAGCTCGGCCGTGCCGGCGCCGAAGCCCGACGTCTCGATCTGCAGCCGGGGCATCGGACCGAAGGCGCTGGCGTTGGCCGCCATCAGCGCCGCACCGGTCGGCGTCGTGAGCTCGGTCGGGATGTCGAGGCTGTAGGTGGGCGCCCCGCGCAGCAGCTCGACGACGGCAGGAGCCGGCACCGGCAGCAGGCCGTGGGCGGCGCGCACCATGCCGATGCCGTTGGCGATGGGGCTCACGACGATCTCGTCGACGTCGAGGACCTCGAGCGCGGCGCAGGTGCCGACGATGTCGATGATGGCGTCGACGCCCCCGACCTCGTGGAAGTGCACCTGCTCGGGCGGGCGCCGGTGGATGTGCCCCTCGGCGGCGGCCAGCGCCGCGATGGTGGCGAGGGCACGCCGTCGCAACCGCTCGGGTAGTCGCGCCTCCTCGACGAGGCCGGTGATGTGCGCCGCGGTGCGTACGACGGCGGTGTGCTCGGCGATCACGTGGATGCGGGTGGCGCCGATGCCGTTGCGCTGCGTCGCCTCGGCCTCGAGCGCCCAACCGCCGAGCGGGAGGCGCTCGCACAGGGCGCGCACCTCGTCGATCGACGCGCCGGCGTCGACGAGCGCGGCCATCGACATGTCGCCGGCCACGCCGCTGAAGCAGTGGAACCAGGCGGTGCGCACCTCAGACACCGGACCGGTCGCGGGATCGCAGGAGGCGCAGGATGGCGCAGGCCGCACCGAAGCCGTTGTCGATGCCGACGACCGTGATGCCGGCGGCGCACGACGCCAGCATGCCGAGCAGCGCGGTGACGCCCTCGAGCCCGGCGCCGTAGCCGGTGGAGGTGGGGACGGCGACGACCGGCGCGCCCGTGAGCCCGCCGATGACGCTGGCCAGCGCGCCCTCCATCCCGGCGGTGACGACGACGGCGTCGGCGTCGATCAGCTCGGGTGCGGCATCGAGCACGCGGTGGATGCCGGCGACGCCGACGTCGGTGATGCGCAGCGGGTCGAGCCCGTGGGCGACGAGCACGGCGGCGCACTCGTCGGCGACGGGGAGGTCGGCCGTGCCGGCCGTGACGACAGCGATGCGCTCCGGACGTGCCGGCGCATGCCGCCAGGTCAGGGTGGGACCGGTCGACGTGGCGCCGGGGTTGGCGTCCCGGGCGGCGTTCGCCTGGGCCGCATCGGCGCGGGTCAGCACGATCGCGGCGTCGGACGGCGCGGCGAGGAGCTCGGCGACGATGGCGGCGCACTGCTCGGGCGTCTTGCCGGGTGCGTACACCGCCTCGGCGAGCCCCTGGCGCAGCGTGCGGTGGTGATCGACGCGCGCGAACGACAGGTCGGCGTAGGGCAGGCGCGCCAGGGTGGCGGTCGCCTCCTCGATCGACCGTCGGCCGTCGAGCACCTCGCGCAGCAATCGATGAACGGCCGCTTCGTCCACGTCACTAGCATGCTCCGGCGTGACCCCCGCTGCCGCATCTGCTCCCGACGCGTCGCAGCGGGTCGGCTTCCTCGGGCCGGCGGGCACCTTCACCGAGCAGGCGCTGCTGACCCAACCCGACCTGTGTCGGGGCGAGCTCGTGCCCTTGCCCTCGATCCCCGACGTGCTGGCTGCCGCCGGCGACGGCAGGGTCGACCTCGGCTTCGTCGCCATCGAGAACGCCATCGAGGGCACGGTGAACGTCACCCAGGACACCTTGGCGTTCGAGGCCGACCTGTTGATCCAGCGCGAGGTCGTGATCCCGGTCGAGCTGTGCCTGCTCGGCGTCGCCGGTGCCCCGCTCGACGGCGTCACGCGGGTCATCTCGTTCCCGCACGCCACGGCGCAGTGCCGAGGCTTCCTGGCCCGATCGCTGCCGGCCGCCGCCACGGACGCCACCAACTCGACCGCGGACGCGGCGCGCCTCGTCGCCGACACCGGTGACCCGTCGTGCGCCGCCATCGCCCCGGCGCGCGCCGCCGAGGTCTACGGCCTCGACGTGCTGGCGGCGAGCATCGCCGACCACCCCGAGAACGCCACGCGCTTCGTCGTCGTGGCGCCCCACGGCATCCCGGCGCCGACCGGCCACGACAAGACCTCGATCGTCGTCTACCAGCGCGCCGACGCGCCGGGCAGCCTGCTCGGCATCCTCCAGGAGTTCGCCGCCCGCAACATCAACCTGTCCAAGCTCGAGTCGCGCCCGACCAAGACGGGCCTCGGCGACTACTGCTTTCTGATCGACCTCGACGGGCACGTCGACGACGAGGTGGTGGCCGACGTGCTGCGCACGCTCAAGTCGAAGCAGGGCGACGTGAAGTTCCTCGGCTCGTATCCGGCGGCGGGTGAGCACGGGCCCGAGGTGCGGCGCGAGGCCGACGCCTCAGGACAGGCGGCCGCTGCCTGGCTCGACGCGCTGCGTGCCGAGATCCGTCGCTGAGCGGAGCGACCGGGCGGGGCTACCCTCGCCGCCGGAGCGCTGCGGCGCTTCCCGGAGGGATGGCAGAGCGGACGATTGCGACGGTCTTGAAAACCGTTGAGGTGCAAGCCTCCGGGGGTTCGAATCCCCCTCCCTCCGCTGCACGAACGCTCGTCGTGACCTGACGGCGCCGGTCGATCCCGTGTGATCGGCGGGTGGGGCGCCGTGTACGATGCCCGGCGCGCCTCGGGCGCACCGCAACAGGGGAGAGGTGCCGGAGTCTGGTCGATCGGGCCTCCCTGCTAAGGAGGTGTGGGTTCACGCTCACCGTGGGTTCGAATCCCACCCTCTCCGCTCCACGGCCGGCTCCTCGGGGCCGGCCGTTGCGCGTCCGGCGTCGCGCCAGGCGAGCGTGCCGATGCGCGACGGAGGCGCACGGAGGGGCCGTTCTCCCAGGTCAGCGGCGATGTTGCCTTGATGTTGCCCTTTTGTTGCGAATGTTGCGGTATGGTTACGGCCGACCACCAAGCCACCGGTTCGTCGCCCTGGTGGGCGACACCGTCGAGCGGGGTCGCACCCGACGGCACCTTCCCCTCCCCCCCTGCCGTCGGGTGCGCTCCGCTTGCTGCAGCGCACCCCCTCCCGACCGCAGCACCTCGACGGACCGGCACCCGTTCCGGAGGATTCCAATGTCCAGCCATCGAGTTCGTCGCGTCACCACTCGGGCGCTCGCCGTCGTCGGGCTGACGCTGGCGCTGAGCGCCTGCACCCCCCAGCAGTTCGCCTCGTGGTTGAGCTCGATCGGGGTCAACCCCAACCAGTACTCCCAGGCACAGCTCGAGCAGGGCGCTGCTGCGGCCACCGCCATCTGGGACCGGGTGATCGCCGACTACCGCGACCTCACCAAATTCGACCACGTCCTCAGCGAGGACCAGCTCTGGCGTCTGCGCCAGTGCGAGTCCGGCGGCGACTACGCCGCGGTGAGCCCTGGCGGTCATTACCGCGGCGCCTACCAGTTCTCGCCCTCTACGTGGAACAGCGTCGCCGGCCGGCACTACCCGGCCTACGTCGGTGTGGACCCCGCCGCGGCACCGTCGAAGGTCCAGGACTCGATGGCGCGAGCGCTGTTCAGCGAGGCCGGCCGCTCGCCCTGGCCGGTCTGCGGGCAGCGCATCTGAGCGCACGAGTGTCGGGCGGGCGTTCGACCTGCCGCGGCGCTCGGCGCCGGCGTCGGGTTCGGTCGTCAGGCGCGGCTCGCCACGGCGGCATCGGGTCCGCTGGTCGACCGTCCGCCGGCGTCCGCCGTCAGATCGAGCATGTAGCCGCGGCTGCGCACGGTGCGGATCTGCAGGCCGAGCGGTTCGATGCGGCGCCGCAGCCGCAGGACGTGGACGTCGAGCGCGTTTCGGCCGGGGTCGCCGCCGGGCCACCCGGCTCGGGCCAGGTCCCGGCGGCTGACCACCGACCGGTAGCCGTCGATCAACGTCGTCATCAGGCGGGCCTCGACGGGCGGCAGGGTCGTCCAGTCGTCGCCGACGCGCACCACACCGTCGTCGTCGATGCTCGGCCCCGAAGGCCGGTCCTCGGCGAGCCGTCGACGCAGCGTCTCGACGCGCACGGCCACGTCCCGTTCCGGCGCCGGCACGCGGATCCAGTCCTCGAGCACGTCCCCAGGCATCGGCGGGTCGATGCCGTCCTCGACGAGGAGCAGCCGCGGGCGCCCTCGCCGCGCCAGCATGTCGCGGGCATCTTCCTCGGAAGGCCATCGCACGAGCGCCACGTCCACGGCGGCGACCGTAGAGAGGAAACGTTTCACGACTGTTACGCAGCAGTGAACGCATGCCGACGGGCGGTGCCCAGCGACGAGGGCCGAGGGCCTGGTCGGCTGGCCCCGCCTGGATCCTGATCAGGCCAGGTCCGCCACCTAGGATGGCGAGGACCGCGGACCGACCGGATCGCCGCCCGGCGGCCCGCCCCGACGCAGAGGAGCATGCCGATGGCTGCTGCGAACCGCTACCTCCAACACCTCGCCGAGGTGCCGTTGTTCTCGTCCTGCTCGAAGCGAGATCTCCAGAAGATCGCCAAGGCGGCGGACGAATTGGCGGTCGAGGCGGGGCGCGAGGTGGTCACCCAGGGGGCGACGGGGCGCGAGGCCTTCGTGATCGTCGACGGTCAGGCCACCGTCAAGCGCAAGGGGCGCAAGGTGGCGACGTTGGGCCCGGGCGCCTGCTTCGGCGAGCTGGCGCTGCTCGACGGCGGTCCCCGCACCGCCTCGGTCGTGACCGACACCCCCACCACCCTGCTCGTCATCGGCCAGCGTGAGTTCGCCGGGCTCATCGACGAGGTGCCCGGCCTGGCGCACAAGATCCTCACGGCCCTCGCCGTGCGGGTGCGCGAGCTCGACGACAAGATCTTCCCGTAGCCGAACGGCGTCGTTGGTGGTGCGCGCTCGGCGTTGCGCAGCCTCGTCGGCGAACTTCATCTCGCTCATTACCGGCGAGTAGCTTCGGGGGGCTATGAGTACCGCTGAGGCAGACACCGAGGCCACCGACAAGCCGAAGGGCGTCAAGCCGAGCCAGCTCGTCATCGGGCTCGGCGTCGGCATCGCGATCTTCACGGCGCTCTCCGGCATCGCCGGTGCCGTGCTCGGCTGGCACGACGAGTCCGAGGTCGCCCGCGAGGTGTTCGTGGGCATCCCGGGCGCCCTGCAGGCCGTGTTCTACGTGGTCGTCTGCATCGCCATCATCGCCGGCGCCGTCATGTTCTCGTGGCGGGTGAAGAACTGGGAGCGGGGCCGTCCCGACAACCGGTCGCTGAAGAAGACCAACGCCGAGAAGCGGGCCAAGGACTTCCGCGCCGGTGTGTACATGCAGACGCTGATGCGCGATCCGGTCGAGGGCATGATGCACTCGCTGATCTACTTCAGCTTCTTGATCCTGCTGGCGGTCACCACGATCCTCGAGATCGACCACCAGCTCCCGCCGGACCTGAAGTTCCTGCACGGCGGCGTGTACCAGGCCTACGCCTTCGTCGGCGACGTGGCGGGCCTGCTGTTCACCATCGGTGTGGTGTGGGCGATCCTGCGCCGCTACATCGCCAAGCCGTACCGCCTGCGCATCAAGACCAAGCCCCAGCACGCCGTCATCCTCGGCGTGTTCCTGGCCATCGGCGTGTCGGGCTTCCTGACCGAGGCGATGCGCATCGCCCAGGAGGGTCAGCCCGAGTTCGAGAAGTACGCCTTCGTCGGCTACGGGCTGTCGTACCTGTTCGACGGCATGGCCGAGTCGACGCTCAACACGTGGCACCAGGTCTGGTGGGTCGTGCACGTGGTGGCGTTCGTCGCCTTCCTGGCGATCCTGCCGGTGACGATGCTGCGCCACATGTTCACGTCGCCGCTCAACATGTACCTGCGCGACCGGGACCGACCCAAGGGCGCCATGCGGCCGATGCCGAACCTGATGGAGACCGAGCTCGAGAGCTTCGGTGCCGCCACGGTCGAAGACTTCACCTGGAAGCAGTTGCTCGACACCGACGCCTGCACCATGTGCGGTCGCTGCACGGCGGTGTGCCCGGCGCACGCCACGGGCAAGTCGCTCGATCCGCGCGAGATCGTGCTGAAGACCGGTGAGGTCATGGCGGCCACCGCCGCCAACGACGTGTCGCCCCCCATCGGGATGGACTCGGAGATCACGATCGGCGCCGACTCGCTGTTCGAGCGCATCAGCGCCGAAGAGGTGTGGGCGTGCACGTCGTGCAAGGCGTGCGACGAGAACTGCCCGGTCAACATCGAGATCCTCGACAAGATCCTCGACATGCGGCGCTACCTGTCGCTGATGGAGTCCAACTTCCCGACCGAGCTGGGCACGGCCTACCGGGGCATGGAGAACTCGGGCAACCCGTGGGGCATGTCCCAGAGCGAGCGGGCCGACTGGGCCGACAAGCTCGAGGGGATCAACATCGTCGACGGCTCGAGCCCGCTCGACCACGAGTACCTCTACTGGGTCGGGTGCGCCGGGTCCTTCGACGACAAGAACAAGAAGGTCTCCCAGGCGATGGCCAAGCTGCTGCAGCGGGCCAACATCGACTTCGCCATCCTCGGCCCGTCCGAGATGTGCACCGGCGACTCGGCCCGGCGCTCGGGCAACGAGTACATCTTCCAGATGCTGGCCATGCAGAACATCGAGGTGCTCAACGGCATGGGGGTGCGCAAGATCATCACGCAGTGCCCCCACTGCTTCAACACCTTGCTCAACGAGTACCCGCAGCTCGGCGGCCACTACGAGGTCGTGCACCACACGCAGTTCCTCGAGTGGCTCGTCGACACCGGCAAGCTCGACCTCACCGGTGCCAGCCTCGACGACCGCATCGTGTACCACGACTCGTGCTACCTCGGTCGGCACAACGACATCTACATGTCGCCCCGCAAGGTGGTCGGCAACCTCGGCGGCATCGAGATCGTCGAGGCGCCGCGCAACGGCACCAAGGGCATGTGCTGCGGCGCCGGCGGTGCGCGCATGTGGATGGAGGAGCACACCGGCAAGAACATCAACGTCGAGCGGAGCCAGGAGCTGCTGCGCACCGGTGCCACCCGCATCGCCACCGCCTGCCCGTTCTGCTACATCATGATCGACGACGGCGTGAAGGCCGAGGGCGTGGACGACGATCAGGTTAAGGTCGCGGACATCGCGATGCACCTGGTCGAGGCACTGGAGCGGGGCGAGCAGAGGGAACTGGAGACCGTTGCTGAGGCGGTCGAGGACTGACGATGGCGAGCTCGATGGCGGCGACCGTGACTCGGCAGGGACCATGCTGCTGGTGATCAACAGCGAACAGGACAGCCTCGAGCTGGTGGCGCGCCTGCTCGAGTCCCGGGGGTGGTCCGTGACCCGGTCGACCGATGTCGCCACGGCGCTCATCGACTTGGTCGACGGCGACTTCGCCGGCATGGTGCTGGACCTGCCGTCGCTCGACGAAGCGGTCGAGGTGGTCACCTCGGTGCGCCAGGACCCCGACGTCGGCTCGACCCCCGTGCTGGTGCTGACGTCCACCGGCGGCGACGAAGGTGCGGCGCTGCGGGCCGGGGCGGACGGCTTCTTGAGCCGGCCGTTCCACGCCGACGACCTCCTGGCGCAGATCCAGGTCGTCGCCGGCCAGCCGGCGTAGTCGTCGGTCGGTGTCGTCGGCGGCGCTCGTCGGCGTTCGTCGGCGTCGGTGGCGCTCCTCGGCGACCGCCGATCGGGCCGTCGTGGGTGCTGAGCTAGCCTGCGCGCCGTGATCCTGTCTGACCGCACCATCCGCGAGGAGCTCGGAGCCGGGCGCATCGAGATCGACCCGCTCGACGAGTCCTGCATCCAGCCATCCTCGGTCGACCTGCACATCGACGGTCTCTTCCGGGTGTTCCGGAACCACACGATGACCCACATCGATGTGAAGCAGGACCTGTCCGAGCTCACCGAGTTGGTGGAGATCGGCGACGACGAGGCGTTCATCCTGCACCCGGGGGAGTTCGTGCTCGGGTCGACGTCGGAGCGGGTGAAGCTGCCGAACGACCTCGTGGCCCGGCTGGAGGGCAAGTCGAGCCTGGGGCGGCTGGGGTTGCTGATCCACTCGACCGCCGGCTTCGTGGACGCCGGGTGGGACGGGCAGCTGACGCTCGAGCTGTCCAACGTGGCGAACCTGCCCATCACGTTGTACCCGGGGATGAAGATCGGCCAGATCAGCTTCCTGCGGATGTCGACCGAGGCCGACAACCCATACGGCTCGTCGGCGGTCGGGTCGAAGTACCAGGGCCAGCGCGGTCCGATCCCCAGCCAGTACTGGAAGAACTTCGGCGCCTGATCGGCGGGCCGAACTCGGTTGCCTGGCCGGTGGCGTTGCGGTCAGGGTGTACGGATGGCCTCTCGACGACGGGCGCGGCAGGGGTTGGCGGACGTGCCGCTCCTCGACGCGGCTGAGGTCGACCAGTTGGCTGCGCGGGGGTGGCTGGCGCTGCCGGGGGTGCTGACCGGGCCGGCGGCGCAGCAGCTCGGGCGGCGCTGTGCCGAGGCGTTGGCGGACAAGGGCGACGACCTGCGCGTCGGTGACAAGTCGGCGAGCGGCACGCGCCGTCTGGTTGAGCTGCGTGACCGGGTGCCGGAGGTGGCCGACGTGCTCGCCGACCCGCGGTTGACGGCGGCGGTGGCGACGGTGGTCGGGGATGGTGCGTCGTACGGTGACGCCACGTTCCGCAGCCCGCAGCCGGGCTACGGCGAGCAGCGGTTCCACGCCGACGACGTGCCGCGGTTCGACGACGGACCGTTCCGGGTGGTGACGGCCATCGTGGCGTTGTGCGACTTCACCGTCGACAACGGGGCGACGGCCGTGGTGCCGGGGAGTCATCGCCGCCCGGACCTGCAGCGGTCGTCGGGTTCGCTGGAGGCGCACGACGACGAGGTGGTGCTCACGGGACCGGCCGGCACGGCCTTCGTCTTCAACGGCCACCTGCTGCACCGGGGCACCCGCAACCGGTCGTCGGCGCCGCGCCCCGCCATCCAGGCCACCTGGCGCCGACCCTGAGCGCGTGCCGCCGCGCACGGTTGCGCGCTTGTACGCGACCGGCGCGTGCAAGCGCGCGATCGCTGTGCGCGCCGACGCGACGGCGCGTTAGGGTGATCGCTCCTCGCGGGTGTAGTTCAGAGGCAGAACATCAGCTTCCCAAGCTGAGAACGCGGGTTCGATTCCCGTCACCCGCTCCACA
>JAGQTE010000271.1 GCA_020439175.1 Acidimicrobiales bacterium
CACGGCGAGCGGCAGCGTCTGGGTGCGGCCCTCGATGTTGCCGGCGAACGTGATCGTCGCCCCGAACTCACCGAGCGCCCTCGCCCACGCCAGCACGGCGCCGGCCACGATCGCCGGCGCGACCAGCGGCAGCGTGACCCGTCGGAAGGTGGTCCACCGCCCGGCGCCGAGCGTCGCCGCCACCCCCTCGACGCGCGGGTCCATCGCCCGCAGGCCGGCCTCGACCGTGATGACGAAGAACGGCAGCGCCACGAACGTCTCGGCGAGGACGGCACCGGCCGTCGAGAAGGTGAGCTGCACCCCGAGCTGGTCGTACAGGACCGAGCCGACCGTGCCGCGCCGGCTGAAGGCGCTCAACAGCGCCACCCCACCCACGACGGGCGGCAGCACGAGCGGCAGCAGCACCAGCCCCCGCACGAGCGCTCGACCGGGGAAGGCGACCCGAGCCAACGTCCACGCCAGCGGGAGGCCGAGGAGGACCGACAGCACCATGGCCGACGTCGAGCACACGAGCGACAGCCACAGCGCGCTGCGCGCCTCGGGACTCGCCAGGTCACCCCACAGGTTGGCCCAGTCGGCGCGCTGGACGAGCCCGGCCAACGGCACGACGAAGAAGCCGACGGCGAGCGCCGCCACGCCGACGACGAGCGGCGACGGACGCCGGGCCCGCCGCCGGCGCTCGCTCATGGGGCGGGCAGGAAGCCGGCGTCGGCGAGGATCGCCTGGCCGCCCGGCCCGAGCACGAAGGCGACGAACGCCTCGGCGGACGTCGGGTCGGCAGCATCGGCCACCACGGCGATCGGGTAGTCGGCGATGACGTTGACCTCGGCCGGGATGGCAACCGCCTCCACGTCGGCACCGACGATGTCGGTGGCGTAGACGATCCCGGCGTCGGCGTCACCGGCGGCGACGGCGGCGAGCGTCGCCTTGGCGTTCTGGCCGCGGGTGATCCGGTCGGTCGGGATGGCCACACCGGCCTGGTCGAGCACCTCGGCGGCATACCGCCCGCACGGCACGTCCTCCCCGCACAGGGCCACGACGTCGGCCGAGGCCAGATCGGCGAGCGAAGCGATGCCCGTCGGATTGCCCGCCTTGACCACGATGGCGAGCTCGTTGCGAGCGAAGACACGCGGCTCGCCCACTATGAGCCCGGCGTCCACGAGCCTGGTCATCGACGCTTCGTCGGCAGCGGCGAAGACGTCGGCGGGGGCGCCGTCGATGATCTGGGCGGCCAGCGTGCTCGACGAGTCGAAGCTGAACGTCACCTCTCCGGCGCCGGCCGAGGCGGCCGTCAGCTCGTCGCCGATCATGCCGAACGGTGCCGTCAGCGAGGCCGCCGCCGACACGGTCACGTCGGCGCCGAGGACGGGCGTGTCCGACCCCGCGGTACCGATGCCCGTGTCCGATGTGCTGGTCCCGGTGCCCGACCCCGCGGTGCCGGTGCCCGCGGCGGACCCCTCCGAGATGGCGTCCGGCGAGGAGGCGCAGGCGGCGGCGAGCACCAGCAGCGCTGCGACGCCGAGCAGGGCCAGGCGCCCGAGGCGACCGCCGCCGGTGGAGCGGCGGCTGCGGCGGGACCGGTTCATCGCGGCAGCTCCACGATGACGTTGGTGGCCTTGATGGCGGCCGTCGCCAGGTCGCCGACGGCGAGCTCCAGCTCGTCGGCGGCCTCGCGCGTCATCAGGGACACGATGCGGTGCGGCGGTGCGTGGATCTCGACGAGCGCCGTGAGGCCGTCACGCTCGACGCGGGTGACGATGCCGGTCAGTCGGTTCCTCGCCGACTGCGGCAGCAGCGAGTCCGGTGTGAACGCCGCGTCGCGCTCGCTCAGGTGCCGGGCCAGGTCGGCGCCGTCGATGGTGCGCTGGCCGCCCTCCGAGCGAGTCGCGGCCAGCCGACCCTCGTCGCACCAGCGCCGGACGGTGTCCGCCGTGACGCCGAGCAGCTCGGCGACCTGCGTCGGGGTGTAGTCGGCCACGGGACGACACCCTAGCGAGCACCGAACTCGCATTCATGTCCGAATCGAGAGAAATCCCCCTGATACTCGGCTCAGATCACGATATTGCGCCGAAAATGCGACCCCGTTGGCTCCTCGTGCTCAGCCCACGCGGGTGAGGGTGCCCTGGCGGACGTCGGCGAACGTCGAGATCTCGACCGCCGTCGCCGTGCCGTCCGGTCCGACGGTGAAGGCGACCGACGTGGGGAAGTCCGGCAGCTCAGGGGACTGGGCGTAGGTGAACAGGTCGGCATCGTGGTGCTCGAGCGGGAAGGGCATCTTGTCCGGACCCTCGAGGATGGCGAGGCCGTCGCCGTCGACGACCACCTCGACGTCACC
>JAGQTE010000272.1 GCA_020439175.1 Acidimicrobiales bacterium
CCGGAGGTGCTGCGCGGGCTCGGCTACTGGTTCTTCTACGGCAACGACAAGCTCGGCCCGTGGATCGAGCCGTCGGTGGACTACACGACCAACCAGGCGCTGCTGACCCTCACCTACGCCATCCCGACCGTGGCGTTGGCGATCGCGGCCATCCTGCGGTGGCGCTACCGCCTGTACTTCGCGCTGCTCATCGCCTTCGGCACGCTCATCGCCGTCGGCGGTCACCCGTGGGAGGCGTCGCCGCTGCTCGGCGGCGTGTTCAAGGAGTTCACCAAGACCAACGCCGGGCTGTCGCTGCGCTCGACGCCGCGTGCCGTGCCGCTCGTGGCGCTCGGCATGGCGGTCCTGCTCGGCGCCGGCGTCGGTGCGCTCGGACGGCAGCGCCCGAAGCTGCGCGTCGGCTCCACCGTCGTGGCGGCGGTGGCGGTGTACGCCGCGCTGGCGCCGTTGTGGACCGGCCAGATGGTGGCGGAGTACCTGCGACGCCCGGAGAACCCGGCGACGGCCGAGGCCCGTTACGACTACTGGCTCCACGCCGCCGACTGGCTCGAGGCCCAGGACCCGCAGACCCGCATCTTCGAGGTCCCCGGCTCGGACTTCGCCTCCTACATCTGGGGCAACACGGTCGACCCGATCACGCCGGGACTCGTCGACCGCGGCTACCTCGCACGCGAGCTGTTCCAGTGGGGCTCACCGCAGTCCGCCGCGTACCTGGAGGCGATCGACCGTCGCATGCAGGAGGGCCTCGCCGAACCGCAGGCCGTGGCCCCGATCGCCCGCACGTTCGCCGTGGGGGACATCCTGTTGCGAGCCGACCTGAAGTTCGAACGGTTCCGCACGCCGCGCCCCAAGCAGATGTGGGACCTGCTGACCGCGGCGCCCGGACTCGGCGAACCGGTGGCGTTCGCCGAGGCCCTGCCGGTCATCGCCGGACCCGAGCAACCGCTGGTCGACGAGATCGAGCTCGGCCAGCCGCCCGACCTGGTCGACCCTCCCCTGCTGAGCGCCTTCCCCGTCCTCGACCCGATGCAGATCTTCCGGGCGCAGCCGGTGCCACGACCGCTGCTGGTCGCCGGCGACGCCGACGGTCTGGTGGGCGCAGCCGGCGCCGGGATCCTGTTCCCCGAGCAGGCGACGTTCCTGTCCGCGTCGTATGCCACCGACGCCGCCGGGCGCCAGGACCTGCTGGACCGGGGCGCCGACCTCCTGGTCACGGACACCAACCGCCGTCGGGCCCACCGCTGGGGTGCGCTGCGCGAGACCACGGGCTACACCGAGCGCGCCGGTGAGGTCCCCGAGACCTACGACCCGTCCGACCAGCGGCTCGAGGTCTTCCCCGGCGCCACCGACGACGCCTTCACGGTGACCGAGCACCACGGCGCCACGGTCACCGCCACGGCCTACGGCAACCCGATCACCTACACGCCCGAGGACCGCCCGGCCATGGCCTTCGACGGCGACCCCGCCACGGCGTGGCGCGTCGGCGCCATCGACGATCCCACCGGCGAGGTCCTGCGCATCGACCTCGACGAGCCCGTCACCACCGACGAGGTCCTGCTCACGCAGCCCCTCACGAACGTGCGCAACCGCTGGTTGACGCAGGTGGCGTTGCGCTTCGACGGAGGGGCACCCGTCGTCGTCGACCTCGACCAGAGCTCGCGCGAGCTGCCGGGGCAGCGGGTGACGTTCGACGAGCGCACCTTCTCCACGCTCGAGGTCGAGCTCCTCGCCGACGACATCGGACGCCGGCCGCGCTACGACGGCCTCAGCGGTGTGGGCTTCGCCGAGGTCACGATCCCCGGCGCCACGTTCTCCGAGCTGGTGCGTCCGCCGACCGACCTGCTCGACGCCGTCGGTGACGCATCGGCGGACCACCGCCTCGTGTACCAATTCGAACGGCAACGGGCCAACCCCCTCGAACCGGTCCGCGCCGATCCGGAGACGTCGATCCGTCGCGTGCTCGACGTCCGGACCGACCGGCGCTTCGCCCTGTCGGGCACCGCCCGGCTCTCGACCCAGCTGCCCGACGACGAGGTCGACCGCCTGCTCGGGCTGCCCGATGCGCGGCGCGGCGGCGTGACCGCCACCTCCAGCGCCCACCTGCCGACCAACCGCGCCCGCGCCTCCGCCGCGCTCGACGGCGACCTGTCCACCGCGTGGACGTCGATCTACGACAAGCAGGAAGGGCACTGGCTGGCGCTCGACCTTCCCGAGCCGGTCACGTTCGACTCGATCGGCCTCGACGTCCTGGCCGACTACGTGCACTCGGTGCCGACGCGCCTACGCATCGAAGCCGACGGCGTCGAGGTCGCCACCGTCGACCTGCCCGAAGCCGAGTGGGCGTTCGAGCGGGGCCACACGGTGCACCTCGACGTGCCGACACCGCAGATCACCGGCTCGCAGCTGCGCTTCATCATCGACGGGGTGGAGGAGGCGACGACGATCGACTGGTACACCGACCGACCGATCGTGCTGCCGGTGGGCATCGCCGAGCTCGAGGTGGCCGACGTGTCGGTGCCGCAGCCCGAGCCGTGGTTCGACTCGGGCTGCCGCGACGACCTCGTCGCCGTCGACGGGCGACCGGCGCCCATGCGCATCCAGGGGCCGACCGAGGAGGCCCTCGACGGCGCCGGCTTCGCCGCCGAGCCGTGCACCCCGGCGGCGGCCGACACCGGCCGAGCGGCAGACGCCGGCGAGGAAGAGCCCGCCGACGCTCCCCCACTCGACGCCGCGGACGTGGCCCTGCCCGCCGGCGCCCACGAGATCGCCGCCACGCCCGGCCGGGAGTCCGGGTTCGACCTCGACCGGCTGCTCGTCGCCTCCGATGCCGAGGGCGCGCCGCTCGCCGGTCCGGCCCTGACGTCGGTCGAGCTGCCCGAGACGCCGTCGGCGGCCGTGGCGTCGGCCGGGCGCACCTCGTTCGCCATCGACGTCGCCGCCGCCGACGAGCCGTACTGGCTGACCTTCAGCCAATCCTGGAACCCCGGATGGACGGCGTCGATCGCCGGCCAGGACCTCGGAGCGCCGCAGGTCATCAACGGCTACGCCAACGGGTGGCTGATCGATCCGGCCGCGCTCGGCGTCGCTCCCGGCACGACGGTGCGCGTCGACGTGGCCTGGGCGCCGCAACGCGTCGTGTGGGTCGCCGTCGGGCTGTCCCTCGTCGCCCTCGTCGTGTGCATCGCCCTGCTGCTGTTCGCGCGACGCCGGCCGTGTCGACCACCGGCATCGGTGGCCTCGACCCGCGCCTAGATCGGA
>JAGQTE010000273.1 GCA_020439175.1 Acidimicrobiales bacterium
CCTGATGCCCGACGCCGCCTTCGCCGAGCTCGCCGACGAGGCCGCCGCCAAGCTCACCGCCGCCATCGACGCCGTGGCCGCAGCCGTCACCTGACGGAGGCGCGGCACTGCACCGAGCCACTCACCAGGTGTCGACCGGACGCCCCGAGGCCACGAAGGCATCGTCGGGGCCCGCGGCAGCGTCGAGCGTGGCGGCGATGACGGCGCGGGTCTCGGCCGGGTCGATCACGTCGTCGATCTCGAACGCCCGGGCCACGTTGCGCACCGACACGCGCTCGCGGTACGCCGCCACGGCGTCGGTGTAGCGCTGCGTGCGCTCCGGTTCGTCCAGCGCCTCCAGCTCACGTCGCATCGCCAGGCGCACGGCGCCTTCGATCCCCATCGGCCCCATGTGCGCCGACGGCCACGCCAAGGTCAGCAGCGGCTCGCGCGTGCTGCCGCCGAGCATCGCCTGGGCGCCGAGGCCGTACCCCCGACGCAGCACCACCCCGATGAGCGGGACGCCGACCGTCGACCCGGCCACGAGCAGCCGCGAGGCGTGGCGCAGGATGGCGGTGCGCTCGGCGTCGGGACCGGCGAGGATGCCCGGCGTGTCGACCAGGGCGATGACCGGCAGGCCGAACGCGTCGCACAGCTGGATGAACCGCGCCGCCTTGTCGGACCCGGCAGCGGTGACCGACCCGGCCATCGCCGTCGTCTGGTTGGCGATGAGCCCGACGGGTCGGCCGTCGATGCGTCCGAGGGCGGTCACCAGCTCCGGCGCGAACGCCTCCCGCAGGAAGGTGACGCTGTCGACGTCGCAGAGCAGCTCGACGATCGGCGTGACGTCGTAGGCCTCGCGCTCGCGCTCGGGGAGCGCGTCGCGCAGCAACGCCTGGTCGGCGGCGGGCCCGGGCTCGGTGCGCCCCTGGAAGTAGCCGACCAGGCGACGGGCGACCTCGGTCGCCTCGGCCTCGTCGGCCACGAGCACGTCGACCACGCCGTTGCGCGCCAGCATCGGCGCCGGGCCGATGTCCTCGGCAGCATGGTCCCCGAGTCCCGCACCGACCACCATCGCCGGACCGGCGACTCCGAGGCTGGCGTCCGCGGTGGCCACGAGCAGGTCGGCGCTCGCCGCGAGCACGGCGTTGCCGGCGAAGCAGTACCCGGCGACGACGGCCACGCGCGGGCAGCGACCCGACAGGCGCGCCCACAAGGCGAACGAACCGACGTCGAGCGCTGACACGACCGGGTAGTCGGTGTCGTTGGGCCGGCCGCCGCCACCCTCGGCGTAGAAGACCGTCGGCAGGCGCAGCCGCTCGATGACGGCGAGCAGGCGGTCGGACTTGTGGTGGCCCCGCATGCCTTGGGTCCCCGCCATGACCAGGTAGTCGTACGAGAGCACGCCACAGCTCGATCGTTGCCGTCCGACGAGGTCGCTGTTGATGCGTGCCAGCCCACCGATCAGGCCGTCGGCCGGCGTGCGCGCCAGGAGGGCCTCCTCGTCGAGGCGGCGCTCCTGCGCTGCGGTGGCCAGCCGGCCGTAGTCGACGAAGCTCCCCGGGTCGATGAGGTCGGCGATGTTCTCGCGCGCCGTGCGCCGCCCGGCGGCGTGGCGCGCCGCCACCTGATCCGGCCGGGCGGCATCCTCGGTGAGGGCACGGCGCCGTGCCAGCTCGTCGAGATCCTCGTTCTGGCGCCGTTGCGTCACGCGTTCCTCCCCGGCCGGCCCGCCCAG
>JAGQTE010000274.1 GCA_020439175.1 Acidimicrobiales bacterium
ATGTCGACGGCGACGGGGATGTCGACATCGTCACCCTCGACGGCTTCGGCATCGTCCAGGTCCTGCGCAGCGACGGTGTCGGCGGGTGGAGCGTCCTGCCGGGCGACGAGGTCCGGCTCCCGACGGGCTACGCCAACGGCGCCCCGCAGGTGATGACCGACCTCACCGCCGACGGCCGGGTCGATGTCGTGGTGCCGACCGGCCGTGCGGTGGCAGTGCTGCACGTCGACGGTGCCGGAGTCCTGCGAGCCGAGCAGTGGGTGCCCGGATCGCGCGACGACGTGGGTGGTGGCAACCAGTCGGTGAGCGCCGTCGAACCCGCCGATGTCGACGGCGACGGGCGCCTCGATCTCGTGTCGGCGCTCGCCATGACCAACGGCGGCTCGCGCCGAGGCGAGCTGACAGCACTGCTCGGTGACACCCGTGCGCCACCCGGCCGCTACCTGGGCCCCGAGGCGGTCGGCCGCTACAACGACGGCGTCAGCAGCGGCGGCGACGCCCGCAGTCACGCACTCGGCGACATGAACGGCGACGGCGACCTCGACCTGGTCACCCACACCGACAACTCGTTCGGTGCCCGCACCAAGGTGCGCTTCGGCAACGGCGACCGCACGTTCGGCCCGCCGCAGATCATGGGCCAGGTCGGCGGCACCTGCGGTTCGGCCGCCAAGATCTGGCTCGCCGACTACGACGGTGACGACAACCTCGACGTGCTGTGCCTCAACGGCACGGCGCAGGTGGCCTTCGGCGACGGCGCCGGCAACATCGGCTCGTCGACGCCGCTGCCCCTCAACACCACCGGCCTGTCCGGCGGCGTGGGCCGGACCTTCGCCCATGCCGACTTCGACGCAGACGGCCACCAGGACGTCGTGTTCATGGTGACCAACAACTGCTGCCCGTTCGGCGAGCCGTGGGTGGGTCACCTCGTCATCCAGCGGTACGACCCGACCAACCCACGCAACTTCGTGACCGACGGCGTCGGCGTCGATCTCGGTCACGTGTCGGGTCCAGAGGGCGTCGCCGCCGGCGACTTCGACGAGGACGGCTTGCCCGACGTGGTCGTGCACACCAACCGCATGGCCGACGGCAGCGGCGGCGAGCGGTTCATGTTCCTCAAGGGCGACGGCGATGGCTCGCTGGCGGCGCCGGTCACCACGGCGCCGGGCCTGCCGACGTACGCGCAGGTCGAGGCCGCGGACGTCGACGGCGACGGTCACCTCGACCTCGTCGGCAGCGGCGGCAACGCCGGCTCGGTCGGCGTCGTGCTCGGCAACGGCGACGGCACGTTCGACGCAGCCACCGTCTACCCCGCCGACGCCAACTTCGACCTGACGCTCGCCGACCTCAACGGCGACGGGCAGCGTGACGTCGTCACCGGGTCGTGGAACCACGGCGTCGCGGTGTTCGCCGCCCGCGCCGACGGCACGTTGCTGCCTGCCGGCTACCACCCGACGGCCGACCAGCGCGTCGACGGCGTGTTGACCGGCGACCTCGACGGCGACGGCAAGCCTGAGGTCGTCACCACGGTGTACACCGACCCACACGTCACGGTGCTCGAGAACACCTCTACGTTCGGGCCGCCGGTGACCGACCCCGACCTGCGACCGACCACCGTCGCCGCGCCGAGCGCCATCGAGGCCGGTGCCGTCGGCGACATCACCTACACGGTGCAGAACCAGGGTGCCCCGATCACCGGCGGGTCGTGGGTCGACCGTGTCTACCTGTCGACGGACGGCTCGTGGGATCCCGGCGACCGCCTCTTCTTCTCGGCGGCGCGCTCGGGCGACCTGCAACAGGGGGCGTCGTATAGCCAGACGGTGACGGCGCCGTTCGTGCCGGTCGTACCCGGCCAGACGAAGGTGATCGTGCGCAGCGACCTGTTCGGCGCGGTCGACGAGACCGACGAGGCGAACAACCTGCTGGTCATGCCGGGAAGCGTCGACGTGACCGTGCCGACCTTGGCGCCGGGTGTTGACGAGGACCTGAGCGTCGCCGCCGACGAGCTGCGGTACCGACGCATCGACGCCACGACCGACGACCAGCAGCTGCGTGCCGCGCTGGCTGTCGACGGGGCCGCCGAGCTCGTCGTCGCCGACGGCCGCCTCCCGACGCGCACGGACCACGACCACGCCTCACCGGCGCTCGACCAACCTGCCATCGCCCTGCCCGCCAACCCGGGCGCCCGGTTCCTGCTGCTGCAGGGCGGGAGCAGCGCCGGCGGCGGCGTCGACGCCACCCTGTCCCTGCGAGACGTCGGCTTCGCCGTCCTCGGTGTGGAACCGGCGACCGGCTCGAACCAGGGCGAGGCGACGACCGTCGTGCGCGGCGGCGGCTTTGTCACCGGCGCCGCCGTCGCCATCGACGACGGGGTCGCACACCGCGAGGCCACCACCGTTACCCGCCTCGCCGACGGCTCGCTCGAGGCGACCTTCGATCTGACCAGCCTGCCGGTCGGCACCTATGACATCACCGTCACCAACCCGGGACCGGTGTCGGCCACGCTCGCCGACGCCTACGCCGTCACGGACGAGGCGGCGGGCGGACTGGAGGTGCTGCTGACGACGCCGGGGCTGATGCGCACCAACTGGGTCACCGACGCCGTCGTGACGGTGCACAACACCGGCGGCACCGACCAGGAGCTGCCGGTCGTGTTCCTCGACAGCACAGGCGGCGCCGTGTTCCGCCCCGCCGGGTCGGCCACGTTCATCGAGGACCCGATCGCCATCGTGCCGCGCGACCCGGGCGGCGCCCAGCGACGCCTGCCGCCGCACGCCGTCGTCGACGTGCGCATCCCGTTCCTGCCGAGCACCGGCACGCTCGACGCCGTGCTCACCGGCGGCGCCGTCACCGTGCACTTCGACGCGCGACTCCAGGGCGCCCGCTCCGACGACGCCATCGACCTGGCGTCTCGCCTTGATCCCTACCGTCCGGTCGGGCTCACCGACGCCACGTGGACGGCGGTCCGGACGTTCGCCCTCGACGGCGCCCAGACCTGGGGCGACTACGTGAGGTTGCTCACCGCCGCCGACGCCGAGGCGCGTGGCTTCGGCCGGCTCCCCGCCGGCGAGGCGGACCTGATCCAGCACGTGGTCGACCGGGCCATGGTCTTCGCCCCCGACGCCGACGTGCGTGGCATCGTCCGCCTCGACGACGGGTCGCCGGCGACGGACGGGACCGTGCGCCTCGCCGGCGTGGCTGAGCCGTCTCGCTCGCCGATCTGGCCCGACGGCTCGTACGCCCTGCGCGACCTCGAGCCCGCCACCGGCCGGCTGGAGGTCGACGGCTACGTCCAGGACCGCTTGCCGTCGGTGACGGTCGGCACCGACCCGGTCGTCGTCGATGTCGCCGTGCGCCGCGGCGAGACGATCAAGGGGTTCGTGACCCGTGCTGGCGACGGCGCCGGCATCGAGGGCGCCCGGGTGACGGTGCTCGACGAGGTCACCGGCAAGCTCGCCGAGGCGACGACCGACGACGACGGCTTCTACCAGGCCCGCGGCAACCGCGTGGGCCTGCCGCCGGTGCGCATCACCGCCGACGGCTACCTGCCGTTCGGTCCGACGGCGGTGCCGGTCGACGAGGGTACCGACGCCACCCTGCACGCCACGCTCGGCGTCGGCGGGACCATCGCCGGCACGGTGACGTTGCCCGGCGGCGCGCCCGCCGGCGGCGCCTCCGTCGTGGCCGAGAGCGACACCGGCGAGCAGATCGCCACCGGGGCGACAGCGTCTGATGGCACCTACGCCATCGCCCTCGTGGGCGCAGGCGCCTACACGGTGACGGCGTCCGCTCCCGGCACCGGTCGGGTCACCGCCTCCGGCGTCGTCGTCACCGACGACATGACGACCGACCTCGACCTGGCGCCGACGGCGCCCGCGTCCATCGCCGGCACCGTGCGCGACCCGGCGGGCCAGCCGGTCGGCGACGCCGTCGTGCGCACGGGGCTGCCCGGCACCGACGACCCGCGCACGACCACGGCGGCCGACGGCACGTACACGCTGGTCGACCTGCCCGGCGGCACCGTGGCCGTGCTCGCCGAGGCCGACGAGTACCAGACCACGCGCGCCGACGTGGCGCTCACCACCGGCGGCGCCGCCACCCAGGACCTGACGCTCGAGCCGTTCGCCACCGTCGGCGGGCTGGTCCAGGACGGCGACCTGGATCCGATCGCCGGCGTGCAGGTGGTGGTCGTCGACGCCATGGGCCTGCCGTTCACGACCACCACGGGTCCCGACGGCCGGTTCGCCGTCGACCACCTCCTGTACGGCGACTACACCGCCACGGTCTACGCCGGCGCGGCGGGCGCCACCGCCACCGTCGACGCCGACGACCCGGTGGCCGACGTCACCATCACGGCACCGATCGGACGCGTCGAGGGTCGGATCGTCGACGGCGGCGGGCAGCCGCGCGCCGATGTAGCCGTCCAGCTGCGCGCCGACCGGCCCGACGCCGCGCCCGTTGCGGTGGTCACCGACGGCGACGGGCGCTACGGGTTCGACCTCGTCATCGACGGGGACGTCGAGCTGGTCGCCTCCGCCTACGGCTGGGGCTACGCGTCCGTGGGCGGCGTGGCCGTCACCCCGGGCTCGGTGACCACCGTCGCCGACCTCGCCCCGGGCACCGCCTCGCTCGACGTCGCCGTCGGCGGTCCGGCGCCGGGCACCGACCCGGTCGCCGGCGCCTCGGTCACGGTCGCCCGCGCCGACGTGGCGGACGACCCGGACACGGTCACGGCGCTGGCCGAGGCCACCGACCTCGACGGCGTGGCGAGCTTCGTCGGCCTGATGCCCGGCACGTACACCGTCGAGGTGAGCGGCGCCGGCCTGGCCACCACGTCGACCGACGTGGTCGTGGGCGCCCCGACCACCCAGACGACGGTCGTGCCCGAGGCCGGGCGGCACCTCGCCCGCTCGGTGCTGGCGCCCGGCGGCGG
>JAGQTE010000275.1 GCA_020439175.1 Acidimicrobiales bacterium
CGTCCGATGGTGGTCGCCGACGTGCTCGAAGGCTCGTTCACGATCCTCAAGTCGCGACCGCGCACGATCTACGGGATCATCGTCCCGCTCATGGTGCCGGCGATGGTGCTCCAGGCGCTCGCCGTCGGGTCGGTGGGCACGTCGGCGTCGTTCGGCAGCACGCCGTTCACGCCGTTCGGCGGTCCGACCGCCGGCTCCAGCGCCGCGTTGCGGTCGTTGCTGCTGAGCGTGGGTGCGGCGGCGCTGGTGAACCTGACGATGTACCTGGTGGGCGCGGGCATGGCCCGGGTCGTGTCGGCCTGGTACGCCGACGGCGACATCGGTCCGGGCGAGGCGCTGCGCTCGGTGTGGAAGGCCACGCCGACCCTGCTCGGCCTGTGGGTGATCCAGCTGCCGGTGGCCATCGTGCTCTACCTCCTGTCGTTCTGCCTCATCGGGCTGCCGCTGCTCATCGCCTGGTCGTTCTGGCTGCAGTTCACGGCACCGATCGCGGTGATCGAGAAGGTGGGGCCGATCACGGCGCTGCGCCGGTCGTGGCGGCTCTCGGTGTCGCGCAACCCGGGAGCGGACCTCGGACGCGGCATGCGGATCATCGGCATCTCGCTGCTCGTCGTCGTCGTCGCCCAGGCGGTGCAGCTGGGCCTCGGCGTGCTGGCTCAGATCCTGTCGGCGCTGGCGTTCGGCAACGACGGCGTCGGCGCGACGGTGGCCCTGGTGGCGGCCGGCGTCGTGTCGGCCTTGGTCCTGCTCCTGGTGACGCCGTTCGTCGTGGGGTCGTCGATCCTGCTCTACCTCGACCAGCGGGTGCGGAACGAGGGCCTCGACATCGAGCTCGAGGCGGCGAGTGCGTTCCGCTGAGCTGTTGGTGCAGGTGCTGGCGCAGGTGCCACCGGACGAGGCCCGCCGCCGCGCCGACGAGATCCTGTCCCAACCCGAGTACCAGCCGCCCGAGCCCAGCGTGTTCGACCGCTTCTTCCAGTGGCTGGGTGAGCGGTTCAGCGACCTCATCTCCGGCGTCGGCGAAGGCGCGTCGAACACGGTGGTGGCGGTGCTGATCCTCGCCGTGCTCATCGGGGCCGTGGCGTTCGTGGTGGTGCGGACCATGCGCCGCACCGGACGCGTCGGCGAGCTCGCCACCCCCGGGGTCACGGTCGAGGTCGAGCCGCGCCGCTCGCGCGACGAGTGGGAGCAGCTCGCCCTGCGCCACGAGGCGGCAGGCGAGTGGCGCGACGCCCTGCGGTGCCGGTACCGGGCGCTGGTCGTCGGCTGCATCGATCGCGGCTGGCTGCGCGACATCCCCGGGCGCACCGCCGGCGAGTTCCGCCGGGAGCTGGCGACGACGGCGCCCGACGCCGCGGGACCGTTCGCCGACGCCTCCGACCTGTTCGAGCGGGCCTGGTACGGCAGCCTGCCGACCGGACCGGACGAGTCGGCGCAGTTCCAGGCCGACGCCGCGCGCGTGGAGGGTCGATGACCGCGCCGGCGGCGACCGGGGGCCGCGGCAAGGCGGCGGTCTGGATCGGCCTGGCCGTGGCGGCACTGATCGTCGTGGGCTTCGCCACCCGGGCCGAGCCCGAAGCGGCGCTGGTCCCGTACAGCCCCGAGAGCACCGACCCGTCGGGAGCCAAGGCGGTCGCCGAGCTGGTGCGCTCGTTCGACGCCACGATCGACGTGGGCGACGAGCAGCCGCCGTCGCGGGGACAGGTGGCGTTCGGTCTCGGGTACGTCGTTCCCGACGACGAGGCTGCCGTGGCGCGGTGGCGGTCCTGGGTGCGCGACGGTGGCACGTTGGTGCTGACCGAGGAGGTCGCGGGGCTGACGCCCGAGCTGGGGGCCTCCGGCGGCTTCGGCTCGCCCGACGACCAGTCGCTCGTCGTCGAGGCGGGCACCTGTGACGTGGAGGCCCTGGCGCCGGTCCAGCGGCTGAGCCTGCCCTACGCCCGCTACCGCTGGGACGTGCCCTCCGGCGTGCGCAGCTGCTTCGGTGACGGCGACGAGGCGCTGGTCACGGTCGAGGAGGTCGGCGACGGGCAGATCGTGTCCGTCGCCTCACCCGAGGTCTTCGTCAACCGGTCGCTCGACGAGGCGGACAACGCCGTGCTGGCGACGCAGCTGCTCGTGCCCGAAGACGGCACGACGGTGGCCTGGCTCGAGTACCCGCTGGACGCGGGCGAGGCGCCGGGTTCGGGCATCCTCGGCGTGCTGAACCCCGGTGTGGCCGTGGCGCTGTGGCAGCTGGTCATCGCCTTCGTGGTCTACGCCGTGGTCCGGGCGCGCCGGCTCGGTGCCCCGATCGCCGAGCCGTTGCCGACGCAGATCGCCGGCTCCGAGCTCACCGAGGCGGTGGGCCGGATGCTGCGCCAGACCCGCGACCCGCAGCGTGCGGCCGTCGTGCTGCGCGCCGACCTCGTCGCCCAGCTGGCCCGGGGCTACGGCGTCGATCCGAGCGACCCGTCGGTGCTCGCCGAGGTGGTGGCGGCCCGCTCGGGCGTCGACCGCGATCGTCTGCTCGCCGTCATCGCCGGCCCGCCGGTCACCGACGACGCATCCCTCGTCGCCCTCGCCGACGCCATCAGCTCTCTACGCCAGGAGGTCCTCCATGGTGCCCGCACCTGACCAGCCCGATCCGTCTGCGCCGCACCCGCCGGTGCCCTCGGCCCAGCCGGTGCCGCCCCAGCCGCAGGCGGCCCCGGTGCCGCCCGGGCCGCGCGACGTCATGGCGGCGCTGCGCACGGAGGTGGCCAAGGTGGTCGTCGGGCAGGACGGGACGCTGTCGGGCCTGATCGCCGCGCTGCTCGTCGGCGGCCACGTGCTGCTCGAGGGCGTCCCGGGGACGGCCAAGACCCTGGTGGCCAAGACGCTGGCGGCGTCGTTGGCCCTCGAGTTCACCCGCATCCAGTTCACCCCGGACCTGATGCCGTCCGACGTGACCGGCCAGATGGTGCTCGACCCCGACGGGTCGTTCCGGTTCCGGCAGGGTCCCGTGTTCACCAACGTGCTCCTGGCCGACGAGATCAACCGCACGCCGCCCAAGACCCAGGCGTCGTTGCTCGAGGCGATGGAGGAGCACCAGGTGTCGATGGAGGGCACCTCGTTCGCCCTGCCGGACCCGTTCATCGTCATCGCCACGCAGAACCCGATCGAGTACGAGGGCACGTACCCGCTGCCCGAGGCCCAGCTCGATCGGTTCCTGTTCAAGCTCCACGTCGGGTATCCGACCGCCGAGCAGGAGGCCGAGGTGCTGGTGCGCCACGACCAGGGGCTCGATCCGCACGACGTCGCCGCCGCCGGGGTGCGGGCCATCGCCGGTCCGGCCGAGCTCGCCGCCGCCCGGGCGCAGATCGCCGCCATCCGGGTGGAGCGCCCCGTCGTCGATTACATGGTCGCCGTCGTGCGGGCCACGCGGGACTCGCCGGCGTTGACCTTGGGTGCCTCGCCGCGCGGCGCAGCGGCGCTGCTGCGGGCGGCCAAGTCGTGGGCCTGGTTGTCGGGACGCGACTACGTCACGCCGGACGAGGTGAAGGCCATCGCCAAGCCGGCGCTGCGCCATCGCATCGCCGTGCGCCCCGAGCTCGAGCTCGAGGGCACGACCCCCGACGTCGTGCTCGACTCGGTCCTGGCCATGGTGCCGGTGCCGCGGTGACGACGGTGGTGGCGGCGCAGCCCGACGGCGTCGTCGTGGCCGCCGCGCCGGGTCGCGGAGGTGAGGCGGGCGACGCCGCGCCGCCGGCGCAGGACCTGGGTCCGGGCATCGCGGGTCGCTTCCCGTACCCGACGCGGCGGTTCGCGGCCGTGCTGGCGGTGGCGGCGGTCGTCCCGCTGCTCATGCGCTCGGGGACCGGCCTGCTCCTGGTCAACGTCGGCGCGCTGGTGCTGTTGCTGGTCGACTGGGCGCTGGCGCCGCGGCCGTCGCGCGTCGCCATCGACCGCTACCTGCCGGCGGTCGTGGCGCTCGGCACCACCGGCCGCATCGGCTGGCGCCTGCACAACACCACCGGCCGCACCGTGCACGTCCGGTTCTCCGACGAGCTGGCGCCGTCGCTGCGCGCCGGCAGCCGGTTCGTGACCGTCCGCCTGCCGGCCCACGCCGAGGCCGACGCCTCGACCGAGCTGCGGCCGGCGCGCCGCGGACGGTTCACCGTCTCGCTGCTGACGGTGCGCGTGCTCGGGCCGTTGGGGCTGGCGGGCCGCCAGCGCGTGCGCCGCCGCCCGCAGGTCCTGCGGGTCTATCCGTCGTTCCGCTCCAAGAAGGACGCCGAGCTGCGCATCGACCGGGCGCGGATCCTCGAGGTCGGTCTGCGGTCGGCGCGCGGGCGTGGCGGCGGCACCGACTTCGACCAGCTCCGGGAGTACTCGGTCGACGACGAGTTCCGGCGCATCGACTGGGCGGCGACGGCGCGGCTGGGCAAGCCGATCGTGCGGACGTTCCGCGCCGAGCGGAACCAGACGGTGATCTGCCTGCTCGACAACGGGCGGGTCATGGCGGGGCGCGTCGCCGGTGTCCCGCGCGTCGAGCACGCCATGGACGCGGTGCTGGCCGTGACCACGGTGGCCACGCGGCTGGGCGATCGTGCCGGGCTGGTCGCCTTCGACCGGCAGGTGCGCGCCGTCGTCGAGCCGGGCCACACGCGTGCCCAGCTGGGGCGGGTGACCGAGGCCATGTACGACCTGCAGCCGATGCTGCAGGAGTCCGACTACCTCGGGGCCTTCGTCGAGACGTTGGCGCGCTTCCGCCGGCGGGCGATGCTCGTCGTGCTGACCGATCTCGTCGAGCAGGCTGTCGTCGAGTCGCTGCTGCCGGCGATGCCGGTGATCGCCCGCCAGCACCTGGTGCTGATCGGCGCCGTCCGGGATCCCGACGTCGTGCGGTGGGCTGCGGAGCGTCCCGCGGATGCCGACGACGTGTACCGCCAGGCGGCCGCCCTGCGAGCCATCGAGGAACGCCGCCGGACCGTCGCACGACTCATGGCCGCCGGCGCCACCGTCGTCGACGCCGCGCCCGGGCGCCTGGCGCCGGCCCTGGCCGACGCCTACCTGGACGTGAAGGCCGCCGGCCGACTCTGACCGCTCCAGGTAGGGGTGGGTCAGGCGTCGAGGGACGGGGTGGCCACCGAGCTGGTCGTGGCGTCGAGCACGAGGTCGTCGAGGGTCAGCTCGTCGTCCCACGTCCGGGGACGCTCGCCGAGGCCTCCGGTCAGCCCGAGCGCCGTGGCCTCGCGGCCCTGGGTGCGGATGTAGATGATGAAGGCGATCCACCCCAGGGCGCCGATGCCGACCCGTGCCCACACCGGCAGGCCGCTGCCGGTGATGAACCCCTCGATGACGCCGGAGGCGATCAGCATCACGGCGCAGCCGAGCACGACGACCATCAGGCGCCGTCCCTCCTCGCGCAGGGCGTCGCCCCGGCGCCGGTCACCCGGCGCCACGAGCGCCCACCCCAGCGCCAGGCTGGCGCCGCCGGCGACGACGATGGCGCTGAGCTCGAGCATGCCGTGGGGGAGGATGAAGCCCAGGAAGCGCCAGCCGTCGCCCGCCTCGGACATCCAGGCCGCCACCTCGCCCACCGACATGCCGTTGAGCAGCAGGATCAGCACCGGGCCGAGGAACGGCAGGACGATGCCCATGCCGAAGACCGTGAACGTGACCCGGATGTTGTTGGTCGTCACCTCGGTGAAGAACACGGCGCCCGGGTCGTAGTACTGCTCGAAGCGGTTCCGCACGTAGTCGCGTCGCAGCGAGGCCGGCGCCGAGGCGTCCATGGCCACCGGGTCGCCGATCAACCACAGCCACACGAGCACGGCCGGCAGGAACATGAGCACCGCGCTGACCCAGACGAAGCGCCGCGACCGGTAGACCGCCACGGGGAAGGTCCACCGGAAGAAGTCGAGCAGCACCCGGGCGCTGGTCGAGCGCCGTCCGTAGATGACGGCGTTGGCGCCGGCGACGAGCCGGGTGAGGCGGGCCGTGAGCGCGGCGTCGGCGTAGCGCGTCCGCGCGTAGCTCAGCTGTGCAGACGTGCGCTGGTACAACGCCACTAGCTCCTCGAGCTCGGTCGGGCTCAGGTCGCCGGCCGAACGACCGGCACGCCGGGTCAGGTCCTCGAGCCGGGACCAGGCGCCCGCGTTGGTCGCCAGGTAGGAGTCGATGTCCACGCCCGTCAGACGCTACCGCTGCGGCGCTCGGCCTGTCGGGAGGGCGGCGCCACGAGGGCGATGGCGCACGGCACGCCCGACGCGTCGTAGCGTGCGGGCCGATGGGTGCCGTCATGACGACCGGTGTGGTCACGCCCGAAGCCGTCCTGTTGGACTTCGACACCGCCGGCGCGGGGTCGCGCACGCTGGCCGAGGTCATCGACGTCCTGCTCCAGATCATCGTGATGATCCTCGCCACCGTGGCGCTCGGGAGCGCGGCGACGGCGTTGGCGGGCGCCGAGTGGGTCGCCATCGTGTTCGGCCTCATGCTCTACCTGGCGATCCTCGTCGGCTACCCGGTGGCGATGGAGACGCTGTGGGGCGGGCGGACGCTCGGCAAGGCGGCGTTGGGTCTGCGGGTGGTCACGGTCGAGGGCGGACCGGAGCGCTTCCGCCATGCGCTGATCCGGGCGGTGATCGGGCTGGTGGAGATCTGGGTGTTCCTCGGTCTGCCGGCGCTGCTGGCCGTCACCTTCTCGAAGCGCAACCAGCGCCTGGGCGACATGGTCGCCGGCACGTTCGTGCTGCGCGAGCGCGACGCCCTCAAGGCGGGCAAGGTGGCCCAGGGGTTCCTCCCACCACCCGGGTACGAGGCCTATGCCGCATCCATCGACACGACGGTCCTGAGCGAGCGCGCCTACCAGGTGGTGCGCACGTTCCTGCTGCGCGCCAACGGGCTCACGGGCAGCGCCCGGCAGTCCCTCGGCATCAACCTGGCCAACGCCGTCGCCGGGGACCTGCGACACGACCCGCCGGCCGGCATGCCACCCGAGCTGTTCCTGGTGTGCGTGGTCGCCGCCTTCCAACGCCGCCACGGCGTGTTCGTGGCGCCGGCACCGTCGGTGCTGCCGATGCCGCCGGGGCCGGGGCAGATGCCGCCGGCGCCGGGCTGGGGTGGTGCCTCGGCACCGTCGGTGCCGACGGCCTGGGGCGGTCCGGCGCAGCCGCCGCCGTCGGGTCCCGGGGCGCCGCCGACCGGCTGACGGGGTCGCAACGGCCGGCGGGCGTGGGCCAGGTGATCGGTAGCCTGGCCCGGTGCCGTACCTCGATCACGCCGCCGGATCGCCGCTGCGCCCCGAGGCGCGGCGCGCCCTGCTCGCGGCGTACGACG
>JAGQTE010000276.1 GCA_020439175.1 Acidimicrobiales bacterium
CCGCATCGCCGTCGCCGAGCAGTTCTGCTCGTGGTCGGCGTGCAGGATGAACAGCACCTCGAGCGCCCGGCTGAGGGCGGGATCGGCTTCGTAGCGCGGCTCGGCGACCTTCCACATCATCGACAAGAAGTTGGAGCAGAAGTCGAGGCTGTTGTCCGGGTAGACGAACGGCATGCCGACGCTGTGGCGGTGTGCGCCGGCGGCGATGGTCGGCATCTTGGCGATGAGCCGGATGATCTGCTTGTTGCGCGACACCGGGTCGAAGATCTGCTTGGCGTCGGGGTAGAAGGTGCTCAGCGCGGCGATCGTCGAGACGAGGATGCCCATGGGGTGCGCATCGTGGTGGAAGCTCTCCATGAACCGCTTGCGCATGTTCTCGTGGATGAACGTGTGGTACGTGATCTCGTGCGACCACTCGGCGAACTGCGCCTCGGTCGGGAGCTCACCGTGGATGAGCAGGTAGGCCACCTCGAGGTACGTCGAGTCCTCGGCGAGCTGCTCGATCGGGTAGCCGCGGTAGCGCAGGATGCCGGCGTCGCCATCGAGGTAGGTGATCGAGCTCTCTGCGCCGGCCACGGCGGAGAAGGCGGGATCGAAGAACCACAGCCCGGGGAGTCCCTTGCGCCACTCGTCTGCGCTCACACCGCCGTTGACGATGGGGATCTCGAACGACTCGCCCGTGCGGTTGTCGGTGATGGTGATGCTCTCGGGCACGTGTGCTCCTGGGGAACGATGGTCGAGGTGGGCCGGCGCCCAGCCGATGTCGCCGTCGAGATCGCCGTTGACCTCCGTCGCGCGGGGTAGCCGCAGTCGGCGTTGGAGTTGTCAGCGGTCCAATCTACCGGTTCCGCCGTTGCCCGCGGACCGACGGGCCCGGCGCGTCACAGCGGCATGTTGTCGTGGGCCCGGGTGCCGAGCAGCTCCGCCTTGCTGTCGAGGGTGGCGAAGGCCTCGGCGACGGCGCGCCGGGTGTCGGCGGGATCGATGACGGCGTCGATCAGCCCGCGCGCCGCTGCCACCCACGGGTTGAGGAGGCGCTCGTCGTACTCGGCCTCGAGGGCCGTCCGCTCCTGCGGCGAGATGCCGCGGTGCAGGATCTCGACGGCGCCCTTGGCGCCCATGACGGCGATCTCGGCCGACGGCCATGCCAGGGCGACGTCGTTGCCCATGGTGCGGGAGTCCATCACGATGTAGGCGCCGCCGTAGGACTTGCGCATCGTCAGGTTGACCCGGGGCACCGTCGCCCGGGCGTAGGCGAAGGCGAGCTGCGCGCCGTGCCGGATCATGCCCCGCCACTCGAGGTCCTTGCCGGGGTAGAAGCCAGGGGTGTCGACAAGGGTCAGCAGGCCGAGGTTGAAGGCGTCGCAGAACGCCACGAACCGGGCGCCCTTCTGCGACGAGGGGATGTCGAGGGTGCCGGCGATCTGGCACGGCTGGTTGGCGACGATGCCGATCGGCCGACCTTCGATCGTCGCGAAGCCGGTGACCAGGTTGGGGGCCCACCCGGCGCGCAGCTCGGTGAACGCCGCATCGTCGGCGATGCAACGGATCACGTCGCGCACGTCGTAGGAGCCGGTCGGCGACGTCGGCAGGAGCGCACCGGCCTCGGGGGTGGGGCGCACGGCCGGGTCGCCGGTGGCGAGGCGCGCCGGGAGCGCGTCGCAGTGGTCGGGCAGGTAGCCGAGCAGCTCGCCCAGGGCCACCATCGCCTCGTCGAGGTCGGCCGCCACGCCAGCGGCGACGCCGCTGGCGCGCTCGTGCGCGCCGGCGCCCCCGAGGACCTTGGCGGTGACCGGCATCCCCGTGAACTGGCGGACCATGCGTGGTCCCGACACGAAGGCGTAGGCCTCGGGCGTCATGACGACGTGGTCGGCGAGGCCGAGGAGCAGTGCAGGTCCCGACACGGCGGGGCCATCGAGCGCCACCAGCAGCGGGATGATGCCCGAGGCGCGGGCCATGGCGCGTGCGCTCTGGCCCCACGCATGCAAGGACTCGACGCCGCCGTGGAGGTCGGCACCGGAGGAGGCGACCGTGGCGACGAAGGGCAGGCGCTGATCGAGCGCGACGTCGATCGCTGAGGCGAGCTTGACCCCGTCGGCCGGGCTGAGCGCGCCCTGGCGGGTGGACAGATCGAACTGGGCGTGGACGACGCGGCGACCGGCGAGCTCGGCGGTGCCGGTACGCAGTGTCCGTCCAGCACTGGCGCGGAGATCGACAGAGGCAGGCATCGCACCTGCGACCCGCGTCAGGACATCGGCGTTACGTCAGCAGCACCCGTTGCGGGTGCAGCAGGTCAGGAGACCGTGGCCGAGGAGCGACGGCGGCTGACGGCGACGAGGGCGGCGCCGGCGGCGACGAGCACGATGGCGCCGGCGGCGAGCGGGCCGGTCGACGAGGAGCCCGTGACGGGCAGGGCGCCCGAGCCGGTCGTGGCAGCGCCCACCGTCAGCGTGGCCGAGAGGACCTCGACGCCGCAGGTGGCGGTGACGGTGTAGGTGCCGGCCGTCGACGGGGCCTTGACGGTGGCCGAGAAGGCACCACCGGCGCCGGCGGTGGTCGTGGTCGACGCACCGGCAACGGCGATCGTGACCGCATCGCCCGAGGCGCAGCCGGAGCCGCTCACGGTGACGTCACCGCCGGGTGCCACGTTGGCCGGGCTGACGCTGAGCACCGCCGGGTCGTACTGGGCGCTCGCCGGAGCTGCCAGCGCGAAGACGCCGGCGAAGAGGGCGGCGAGGGCGATGAGGAGACGGCTGGTGCGCATGGGACGGGTCCTTCGGTGTGCTCGGTGCTCGTCGATCCGACAACAGTAGCCGCGCGAGCGGCCCGAACTCCACACCCTTGTCGTCGCGGGCCAGATGCCGGTCAGCGCGGCGTCAGGTCCCACCGCACGTCCAAGGGCTCGACGGTCGGTGCGTCGACGATCGCAGGCTCGAGCGGCGCCCACTCGGCGGGGACGCTCGGCACGACGGTCAGGACGTCCGGGTGCACCAGCGGTTGGGTCTGGTACCGGAAGCGGTAGGCGCCGTCGAGGTCGAGGCCGCCGCGCAGGGAGAACGTGATCTCGGTGCCCTGTGGCCCGGGCGGCACGGCCACGTTGAGCGCGTAGACGTTCCAGCCGAACTCGCGTTGCGGCTCCGCGGGCATCGGCGTGCCACCGACCGTGACGGTGTCGAGCACCAGGGGCGTGTGCACGGAGAGCCACGTCCAGTTGACGCCATAGGGCTGGCCCGAGTCCGGGCGGTTGGCGATCACGTAGTCGGGGAGGGCGTCGACCTGGGCGTCGTTGTAGAGGGTGACCCGGACGGTGGCCGTGACGGCGCCCGTCGCCGGGTCGATCTGGGGCTCGTAGCGGATCTCGCGGCGGAGGTAGGCGTCGATCTTGTTGTTGCCGGCGTTCTGGTTGGTCACGGCGAGCAGATCCAGCCCGGACGTCGCCGGCGGGAATGCGCCGGACAGGCCGATCGCTTCGAAGAAGGCTTGTTCGGCCGGATCGGTCGAATGCGCCATCACGCGGCGCTGGGCTGCCATCGGCGCCATCAGGCGCACCAGGCGCGCCGGGTCGTTGAGCCGGTTGGTCAACAGGCGATCGAAGGCGGTGCGCGCCACCTCGTCGAGCACGTCGCCGCGCACCTCGCGGTCGTCGTAGGCGGCGTACTGGGTGCGCAGCAGGAACTCGGCGGCGTTGGACTCGTCGAGCTGCACGCCGTCGACCGTCACCGGACCGGTGATGCGCAGCAGCTCGGCGAGGGCGTACGGATCGAGGACGATCATGCCGTCGGCTGTCGTGCCGGTCGACTGCTCGTACAGCGACTCGAACACCGTGGCCACACTGGGGAAGTCGGGTGACAGCGTCACGTCCTGCAACTGGTCCTCGGGGTGCAGGCGGCCGTAGCGCAGCAGGTAGTCGTCGGGGCCGACGAGGGTGCGGTCGGCCTCGCCGTCGGCGCGGTTGAGGTCGGGCACCCGCCCGGACGCCACGATGTCGACCTCGCCGTCGACCGCCTCGACGACCGAGTAGTAGCCGAGGAAGCCGCCGAGGCCGCGCGCCTCGGCCGGCGAGGTGAACCCGATGATCCACCGCCGTCTCCCGTCGGCGCCGAGCATCCCTGGGGCGAGCTCGGTGCCCCGGATGGCATGGCCCACCGTCGGGATGGTGTCGGCGATCTTGGTCCGCAGCTCGGTGACGGCGTCGGCGGCGGGCACGACGAGCGAGGACACGTCGATCTGGGCGAGGTTGGCGTCGGCGTCGGTCAGCGCGCCCTGGACCTGCTCGAGCGCCGGGCGCAGCTCGGCGAAGCGGTCGAGGTCGATCCGGCCGTCGGTGACGGCGAGCGCGCCGTAGTCGGTGTCACGGGCGGCGTCGGCGGCGGTCGCCGTCAGGTCCGCCCCCGCCGTCGCCACCTGCTCGATGGCGTCGAGGTGGGGATTGGCCAACGGCAGGATGCGCGCCGGGATCGTGAGCACCGACGTCACGGCGTCACGGCTGCGTGCGAACGCCGCGGTCGCCCGGTCGAGCTCGCGCTCGGCCTCCTCGACGTCGCCCTGGTTGAGGGAAGTGACCCCGGCGCGGACCCGTTCGGCTCCTCGACGCGCTTCGGGGAGCGCCTGGGTCAACGCCACCAGACCGCCGCCGACCACCACGAGGAGGCCGAGGGCGGCCCACGACCCGATCTTGCGGGAGCGGCTCCGGGTGGAGGGCGGGAGCAGGCGCCACGCAGACACGGCGCACGGCACCGGCGCTGCCAGCGCCACCATCGCCGTCAGGCCGTGCAGCCCCAGGTCGCCGCCGTGGAGGAGGAGTTGGGCGCTGATCGCCCCGATGAGGGCACCCATGCGGCGGTGGCGCCGTCGGAACCAGTTGGCGCCGACGGCCAGCGCCAGCGTGGCCACCCCGACGACGAAGGCTGCCGGTTGCCCGACGGAGACGAGCAGGGCGGCCCCGGCCAGCACGACCCACGTGCCGCGCCGGGCCGACGCCGCCACGAAGGCCACGGCGGCCCCGTACCCGGCGCGGTAGACCGCGTCGAGGATCGGCCAACCGGTGAGGACGGTGCTGGCACCCAGCGCCGCCGCGAGGGCCGACGCCGCGGCCAGCAGCCAGACCGTGAGATCGGCGATGCGGCGCTCCCGACGGAGGCTGGCGCGGTCGGGTGCGGTGCGCACGGCGGTCACGAGCGCCACTCCGGCAACGGACGCCCGATTCGCTGCTCGACGGCCTGCACGCTCGGCGCGAAGTGCGCCAGCAGGCGCTGGCGCGTGGCGGGATCCATCGGCGGGATGTCCGCGGCGCGCTCGTTGGCGGCGATCAGCGATCCCTTGACGCGCTCGCGCACCGATGGGGGCGCCAACTTGCCCGCCGTGCGCAGCAGGGTGCCGGGGGAGCGGAGCATCCGGGCGACGCGAGCGCTGCGGGCCTGCGCTGCCGTGTTGGCCTCGATCGGTCCGACCCCGTCGGGCATCGCGCTCGGGTCGAGCCCGATGGCGGCGATCGTGTCGGCGACCACGGCGGCCTGGTCGTGCACCAGGTCATCGAAGAGCACGACGTGCACCCGGTCGCCGAACAGGTCGTCGAGCGCCTCGAGCTGGGGCGGATAGTCGCTTCGCTCGAGGTAGGCACGCTGGTGCGCCCATCCGTCGAGGTCGGGATCGTCGCCGCGGTCGATCGCCGCCTCGAAGGTGGCCGCCGGCTCCCGTCCGGTGCGGCGCAGGTACCAGTAGGCCGACCACGCCCGGTCGACGGGGTGGCGCAGGATGACGACGACCCGGCACGAGGGGAAGCGGCGAGCGAGCTCTTGGCGCGCCGCGGGGACGAACATCACGCCGGCGCTCTTGGCGAGCACGACCCGGTCACGGGGCGGGGCGCCGACGACGCGGTCGTACGCCGCTTCGAACGACTCCGTGGGCGTGGGTTCGACGAACCAGGTGAACTCGAGCGCCTCGTGGCTGGCGAGCTGGGGATGGACCTCCAGCGCCGCCGCCAGCGTGCTCGTGCCGGCCTTCTGCGCGCCGGCGATCATCACGTCGATGGTTCGGGTCATGGTTCAGGGGCGTCCGGCGGGACCAGGCGGCGTGAGCCGCGCCGGCCACGGGTGCGTCCACACGCCGGCCCGGACGCGAGCCAGCAACCATAGAGCGGCGAACATCGTGGCCGTGCTCACCGCCGATCCGACGGCGAGCCCGTCGATCCCGTCGAGCTGACCGCCGACGTAGGCCAGCGCCGCCGTGGCGCCGGCGCCGGCGAGCGCGGTGACGAGCATGGCGCGCTCGTGGCCGGTCATGGACAGGACCACCCCGCACAGGCCGCTGGCGACGTTGACCGCCTGAGCCAACGCCAAGGCCTGCAAGGGCAGGGCGGCGGCGGCGTACTCGGGCCCGAACAGCGTCTCGAGGAGCAGGCCCGGCACGACGATGCACGGGACGAGCACGACGAGCGCGGGCAGGCCGGCCACGAGGGCGGCGCGCTGGGAGCGTTGCTGCAGCTCGATCCGCCGGCCGGTGGCGTGGAGCGCCGCGATGCGCGCCACGACCGTGAGCTGCGCCGCCTGCAAGGGGAGCGACACCAAGGTCATCAGGCGCAGGGCCGCACCGTAGGTGCCGGCCGCGGTGTCGCCCAACGAACCGCTCGCCACCCACAGGTCCACCTGTGAGGTCAAGAACAACGCCAGCTGCGTCACCGCGAACGGCCAGCCGGCGCGGGCGGTGGACCACAGACCGGCGCGGGCGGAGGTGTCGACGGTGTCGCCGTCGGGTCGTGGGTGGGCGTGATGGCTGCGCAGGCGCACGACGACCGCGCCGACGGCGACCGCCGCCGCCACGCCGACGGCGGCGGCGTAGGCGCCCATCGCCTCGGTCGGGCCGAGCGCCGCCTGCCACAGCACGAGCACGGCGCAGAACAGCGCCAGCCCCAACGCTCCGCCGCTGCGCCCGGTGGTGAGGTTGGACACCGTGACCTCGCCGAGCCCGCGGAGCAGGTCAGCCCCGACGAGCAGGACGGCGAGTCCCACGGTGACGGCCGCCGCCATGGCGACCGCGGGCCACGCGGTGTCGGGCACGAACACGCGAGCCAGCGCCAACGTGGCGGCGGCGCCGATCGGCGTGCTGATCGCCAGGACACGCACCGCGGTGCGCACGTCGCCCAGCACGCGGGCCCGCTCGCCGAGCGCCAGCGCACCGGCGACATCGCGCAGCAACACCCGGTTCAACCCGGCGGCGGCGATGAAGCTCGTGGCGGTGGCGATCGAGGTGAGCACGGTCACCACGCCGAAGTCGGCCTTGTCCAGCTGGCGGGCCAGCAGGATGCTGGAGAGCGCGAAGCCTCCGGCAGCCCCGACGCGTCCCACCAGCGCGCTCACGGCTGCGCCGACGCTGCGGCCGCGTCGGCGCGGCTCGTCGGTCATGCGCCGATCGTTGCCGGAGCGCTGGGGTCGGGCGTCGTGGTCACCGTCGGCGATCGGTCCCGGCACCACCAGCCGATGATGATCAGCGGCACGCACCACGCCAGCCAGCTCGTCGGCGTCTGGCTGTTCCACCCGGCGTCGAGCACCTGGAACGCCACGACGACCGACGCCACGTACCCGAAGACGTTGGTGCGGCTGTCGGCGTAGGCATGGCGCGCCACGCCGAGCGCGAGCCCGGTGACCAGACCGCCGACGATCACGCCGGCGGCGCCGAAGTTCAGGTACCACTCGCCCGCGGCGCCCATCGGCCAGCCGTTCTCGCGGTCCGGTTCGTAGACCTGACGGAACCACTGCCCCGGGACGTTGCCCGCCGGCTTGCCCTCCCACAGCACGCGCGGCACCCAGTTGACGGCGCCGTACACGAAGTCCTCGCCCCCGCGGTGGTCGAAGCGTTCGGGCCAGTCCCGCACCGCGAGGACGAAGGCGTCGTACTGCGTCGTGTTGGCGGCGACCGACACCTGGCGCACGATCGTCTGGTTCTCGATCGTCTGGTTCACCTCACCGGTGATCAGCACGTCGCGCCACAGGCGCAGCCCGACGATGAGCAGGACGACGAGCCCGCCCGCGACGAGCAGGCGGCCGGCGGCCGCGCCGCGACCTCGGCGGCCGGCCCCGGCGCGGCGCGGGGTGAACACGATCCAGCCGGTCAGCAGCGTGAACCCGATGATCACGACGACCGACCGAGCGCCCCAGGCGAGCACGGCGACGCTGTCGAGCAGGGCCATGCCGAGGAGCAGCAGCCGGAGGCCTCGACCGGGAGCGTCCGGCTCGAAGCGCCGGCGTCGGGCCTCGAGGTACGCCACGAGCGCCACGGCGGAGCCCACCGCGGGGATGGTCTTGAGGACGAAGGTGCCGGCGAGCTCCTTGTCGAGCTTGGCGGCGCGCACGGTCTCGGCGAAGCTGCCGTAGCTCGTGGCGAGCCACGCCGCCACGAGCGCGCTGCCGACGGTCAACACCGCGCTGGCGGCGATCAGCCGCCGCATCGACGGGCGCGGCGAGGAGGTGGGGAACACCCGCGCCACGCGTCCGCTCAGGGCGGCTCCGGGCGCCAGGCCGACGAAGGTGGCGACGAGGAACAGGGCGAGCATCGTGTTGGTCTGCGCCGCGGCCCCGGTCGACGA
>JAGQTE010000277.1 GCA_020439175.1 Acidimicrobiales bacterium
CGCTGCCGCGGCGCTCGAGCGCCTGGTCGAGGTGTCGGCGGCCACAGCTGCTGGCTGATGGCGTCGGCCTCGCGTGCGGGGCCCAGCTCGTCCGGCGTCGGGGGAGCGGGACGCGAGGCGAGCGGGTCTGCCGTGGGTGCCGACGACGCGGCGCGGTCGGCCGGTGCGGCGGGGCGCAGCAGCGCCTCCAGGTCGCCGAGGCCGTTGGCGCGCTCGAGGGCGTTGAGCTCGGCGAAGGCCTGCTCGTGGTGCTGCACCGACTGCGCCAGGCGGTGCAGCTCGGTGTCGGTCTGCGGGATCGGGCGCGCACCCGGGGGCGGGTTGGTCGACGAGTGGAACTCGAGCTGGCGGACCCGCTGGCTCAGCGCCTCGACCTGGCGGACCTGCACGTCGAGCGCCACGAGCTCGTGGCGCCGGTAGGCGCGGGGACGGTTGGCGACCTGCACGAGGTGATGGTCCACCGTCACGGCCTGATCTTCGAGGTCGCGGCGCAGGGCGGGCAGCGATCCGGGCATCGGCGCCTCGGCCCGCTTGCGGGGCGGCTGGTGCCCGGGGGCCACGGCGTTGCGCAGGCGCCGGTGCAGCTGGGCCGGGCGCGCCGGGCTGACGAGCCAAGTCACCGGCGCCGGCGTCGGGCGGGACGGCACGACACGGTTGGACCGCTCGAGCTTCCACCAGAAGACCCCGACGCCCAGGGCCATGAGCAGGCACCAGGTGATGACGATGACCAGCAGGGCGATCAGCAGCTCCATCGGGTCGCAGGGTACCGGGTCACCGGCGCCGATCGACGGCGGCCGGAGCGTTGCTGGGCGCCGGTGCGAACGTGGGGAGCCGCGGCAGCACCGAGGCCAGCCCGTGCTGGGCATGCTCGACGCGCAGACGATCGGCGTAGCGGTCGAGGAAGCGGCTGACGGCGAGCACCTCGTCGGCGAGCTCGCTCGGCAGCAGCCGGTCGGCAGGCGGCGGCTCGGCGTGGGGCACGGCGCTCGCCACGCCGTCCGCGTCGTGGACTCGGATGAGCACCCCGCGGTCGAGCTCGACGCCGGAGCCGTCGGCCAGCCGGAGCCGCACGGTGCCTGCCGCCACGAGGCCCGCCAGACGGCGGTGGCGGTGCACCGCCGTCGCCAGGGCGTCGGCGCGGTCGCGGCAGTCCGCCGCCTCCTCGAACCGCTCCGCCTCGGCCAGCTCGTGCATCCGGCGGGTGAGCACGTCGAACACCGGCCCCTCGCCGCGCAGCGCCGCTGCGGCATCGGCGACGGCCTCGGCATAGGTGGCGGCGTCGATGCCGCCACCGCACGGGCACAGCGAGACACCGAGCTGGGCGGGCAGGCACGGTGGACGCCCGGGGACGAGGCCCGATGCGGGGACGCGTGCGGTGCAGCGTCGCAGCGGCACGACGGTGTGCACGGCGTCGATCACCAGCTGGGCGGTCCGGCGCGACGACAGCGGGCCGAGGTAGACCGCGCCGTCGTCGCGGACGTCGCGCACGATCGACAGCCGAGCGAAGCGCTCGTTCGTCAGCTTCACGTAGCACGCGGCGCTCGCCGACTTCGCCCGGCGGTTGAACCGGGGCTGGAGCCGCCGGATGAGGCGGGTCTCGAGGACCTCGGCGTGCAGGGCGTTGGCGCACACGACGTGGTCGATCTTGTCGGTCTCGCGCAGCAGCTGGCCGATCTTGCGGCGGTCGTCGTTCGAGAAGTACGAGCGCACGCGGGCGCGCAGGTTCGTGGCCTTGCCGATGTAGAGCGGCCGGTCGTGGCGGTCGCGGAACAGGTACACGCCGGCGCTGCGGGGCAGGTGCGCCGTCAGTCGGAGCTTGCCCGATTGGGCGTGGCCTTCGATGCGGGGGAGGTTGAGCAGGTCGTCGAGGCCCGACACCCCCAAGGTGCCGCACCGCTCGAGGAGCACGTGCAGCAGGTCGGTCGTGGCCATGGCGTCGTCCAAGGCGCGGTGGGAGGGCCGGTGATCGAGCCGGAGCCGGCTGGCCAGCGTGTCGAGCTTGCAGTTGGGGACCTCGTCCCGCACGAGCCGCCGGGCGAGCCCGCAGGTGTCGACCGATCGGTTGGCCAGCTTCGGGTAGCCGAGGCGGGCGGCGGCGGCGTTGAGGAACGACAGGTCGAAGCGGATGTTGTGGCCGACGATGACGGCGTCGCCGATGAACTCGAGCAGGCTCGGGAACACCGAGTCGATCATCGGGGCCGGAGCCACGAGCGCCTCGGTGATGCCGGTGAGGTAGGTGATCTCGGGCGGGATCGGCACGCCGGGGTTCACCAGGGTCTGGAAGCGGCCGAGCATCGTGCCGCCTCGCACGAGCACCGCGCCGACCTCGGTGATCTCGCACGCCGCCGGCGAACCGCCGGTGGTCTCGAGGTCGAGCACGCAGAACGTGACGTCGAACAGCGGCTCGCCCAGGTCGTCGAAGGACCGCTGCACCGGTGCCGTCGTGGTCAGCGCCATCGCCCCAGGGTGACCGAACAGACGTTCTGCGTCAAGAACATCTGTTCGATGCATCGGCGGGCGGTAGAGTCGCGGCCCGTGAGCCGTCGCTATCGCTGCACCGCCTGCGGGAACCTGACCCGCTTCGACGTCGTCACGACGCGCACCACCCGGGAGTTCCACCACTACAGCGTCGGTGGCGACCTCGAGGTCGAGGACACCCAGGTGTTGGCGGAGTCGGTCGACGAGGTGTCGTGCCGGTGGTGCGGGTCGGGGGGCAACGTCGTCGAGCTGACCGACGACGCCGACGTCGAGGCCTGATCCGCCGAGCGGATCGCCGCTCCCCGCCACGGGCCCGGAAGCTGTCACACCCCCTGCGTACCGTGCGCCCCATGACCGACGACTTCCCACCCGTGCTCGACCCTCGGGACGAGGCGCGCCGCCGGCATCCGGCAGCGGGCGGACGTGACACCCGACCGAGGTTGCAGGTCGTGGCACCGACGCCCGCCGAGGTCGACGACGTGCTCGTCATCGACTGCGACGACTGCGCCCGCCAGGGCACCGACGCCTGTGGCGACTGCGTCGTCACCTTCCTGTGC
>JAGQTE010000278.1 GCA_020439175.1 Acidimicrobiales bacterium
CCCCAGCTCCGCGAGGTCGTCGCACGAGAGGACGCCAAGGCGCTCATCTACGACGAGGAGTACGCCGAGCTCGTCGCCACCGACGGCGACGTCGGACTCAAGCTCGTCGCCTGGCACGACGGTGACCCGCCGCCGGGCACCGAGTCGCTCGACCTGCTCATCGCCCGGGCTCCGCACAGCCGTCCGCCGGCGCCGGGGCGCGCCGGCCGCTCGATCATCCTGACGTCCGGCACCACCGGCACCCCCAAGGGGGCGCCCCGCGACCAGGAGACCGGCATCGAGCCGATCGTCGCCATGCTCGACCGCATCCCCTACCGGGCCCGGGAGACCATGGTCGTGCCGGCGCCGCTGTTCCACTCGTGGGGCTTCGGCAACCTGTCGCTCTCGCTGCTGCTCGGCACCACGCTCGTGGTGCGACGACGCTTCGACCCGGAAGCCACGCTGCGCGACGTCGCCCGCCACCGGGCACAGGTGCTCGTCGCCGTGCCGGTCATGCTCCAGCGCATCCTCGAGCTGCCCGCGCACGTCCGCCGCCGCTACGACACCTCGTCGCTGCGGGTCGTGCCGCTCAGCGGCTCGGCCATCCCCGGCGGCCTGGCCACCCGCTGGATGGACGAGTTCGGCGACAACCTCTACAACCTCTACGGCTCCACCGAGGTCGGCTGGGCGACGATCGCCACCCCCGAGGACCTGCGCGCCGACCCTGCCACCGCCGGCCGCCCGCCGCTGCACACCCGCGTCGAGCTGCTCGACGAGCACGACCGCCCGGTGACCCAAGGCCAGACCGGGCGCATCTTCGTGGGCAGCGAGCTGACCTTCGACGGCTACACCGGCGGTGGCGACAAGGCCCGCGTCGGGGAGCTGGTCAGCACCGGCGACACCGGCTTCTTCGACGGCGCCGGTCGCCTGCATGTCGTCGGGCGTGACGACGAGATGATCGTCAGCGGCGGCGAGAACGTCTTCCCCCGCGAGGTCGAGGACTGCATCGCCGAGCACCCCGACGTCGTCGAGGTGGCCGTCATCGGCGTGCCCGACGACGAGTTCGGCCAGCGCCTCAAGGCGTTCGTCGTGCTCGGCGCCGACGCCACGCTCGACGAAGCAGCCGTCAAGGCGCTCGTCAAGGCCACCCTCGCCGGCTACAAGGTGCCCCGCGACGTCGTGTTCCTCGACGAGCTCCCCCGCAACCCGACCGGCAAGGTCCTCAAGCGCGAGCTCACCTGAGCACACCGCCGCCGTCGGGCTCGCCCCGCCGAGCCGCTCAGATCAGGTCGATGCCGAAGGCTTCGCCGAAGGCGGCCGCCCACTCGTCGTGGCCCAGGGCGCTCATCGCCACGAGGTCCTCGTCGGCGACCTGGCGGCGCCGCTCGATGAGCTGCACGGCGTCCCAGCCGACCGGGTAGCGCAGCTTCGGTGACGCGGTGCTGATCGCCTCGGCGATGGTGTCGGCCACGGCCTCGGGCGGCGTCGGCTCCGACAGCATGCGGGTGAAGTAGGTCATCGTGGCGCGCCCGGCCTCGGCGTAGGCCGAATCGGCAGGCGGCGGCGCCGACTTCACCCAGATCGGCGTGGCGATGACGCCGGGCTCGATGATGGCGACCCGGACCCCGAACGGCGCCAGCTCCTGGGCCAGGGACTCGCTCAACGCCTCGACGGCGAACTTCGTGGCCCCGTAGGCGCCCATGGCGGCCCGCACGACACGCCCCGCCAGCGACGACACGTTGACGATCGTCCCGCTGCCGCGCTGGCGCATCGACGGCACCACCGCCTTCGTGCACCGCAGCACGCCGAAGACGTTGGTCTCCATCTGGCGCCGGAACTCCTCGAGCGGCGTGTCCTCGATGGTGCCCGACCCCGAGATGCCGGCGTTGTTGACCAGGACGTCGATCGGCCCCGACTCGGCCACCACCCGGTCGAACGCCTCGGTCACCGAGGCGTCGTCGTCGACGTCGAGGGTCACGGTGCGCACCCGGTCGCCGATGCCGGCGGCCGCCACGGCGTCGTGCAGCTCGGATGCGGCGTCGGGGTTGCGGGCCGCCGCCCACACCAGCTCGTGGTCCGCCGCCAGGCGCACCGCCGTCGCCCGGCCGATCCCGGTGCTCGCTCCCGTCACCATGCAGATGCCCATGTCCGTTCCCCTCGTCGGCGCCGCTCGCAGGTCGCTCGTAGCATGGCACCTCCATGCCTGCCGACCCGTCCCGTCGTGCCGAGCCGCTGCTCGGTGACAGCCCCCTCGCCCCGTTCTGGTACGGCGACGCCCGGCGGGCGACGTTCGCCCTGCGCCCGCCGAACGCCGTGCCGCTCCCCCACGTCGACGGTCTGCTGGCCGGTGCCGCCGAGGTGGACCTCACGCCGCCGCCGGGCCTGCCCAAGGCCGGCTACTCGTCGCACGCCCACATCGGCGACGGGTTCCGCACCCGCCTGCGGGCCCGGGTGCTGCATCTGCGGTCGGGCACGACGTCGCTGGCGATCGTGCAGTGCGACCTGCTCGGTGGCTCGTCGGTGGTGCACCACCTCGTGGCCCGGGCCGTCGCCGAGCGCACCGACATCCCCGTCGCCGGACTGATGATCGGCGCCACGCACACGCACGCCGGACCGGGACAGTTCCTCGGCACGGACTTCTACAACCGCTTCGCCTCGAGCCGCTCAGGGTTCGACCCGGTGTTCGCCACCTGGCTCGCCGAGCGGATCGCCGGCGCCGTCGTCGAGGCGCACGACACCCGCCGCCCGGCCCGGCTCGCCGTCGGCAGCACCGAGGTGTGGGGCCTCACCCGCAACCGGTCGCTGTCGCCCCATGTCCGCAACGACGAGATCATCGACCGGCGCACCGCACCCCAGCGCAAGTGGGTGAGCATCAACCCGCAACTGCACCTCATCCGGGTCGACACGATCGGCCCGGGCGACGGGGACGACGCCGCCGGCGCAGGCGGTCCGGCCGCGACGACGCCGCTCGCCGCCGTCGTCGTGTTCTCGGTGCACGGCACAGGCATCTCGATGCACGCGCCCGAGTACAACGCCGACCTGTGGGCCTACCTCGTCGGTGAGCTCGACCACCGCATCGAGGCGACCCACGGTCATCGGGCCATCTGCGGCGCCATCGAGGGCACCCACGCCGACGTGGCGCCGGCGCTGCGCCCGACGCGCGCCGGCCATGTGGAGGCGCAGCGCATCGGCCGGGCGATCGGCGCCGAGGCGGCGGCCCTGCACGACCGGCTCGGGCTCGAGCTGCGCGACGACCTGCCGCTGGCCACCGGTCTGCGCGAGCTCGATCTCGATCGTCCGGGGGCGACGACCATCGACGACGTGTCGATCCCGCGCCGCCCGGCCGTCGGCGCCGCCCTCATCGCCGGCGCCCACGAGAACGTGACGCCGGTGCTGTGGCGCATCCCGCCGTTCAAGGCGGGCAGCCCCAAGCCGTGGCGCTCGGCCCACCCCCAGGGGCGCAAGTGGGTGGTCGGCACCCGCTGGCTGCAGCCGGTCGTGCTCCCGCTGGCGGCGTTCCCCCGCGTGGTGCCGATCAGCGTGCTGCGCCTCGGCGACGCCGTGCTCGTCGGCATGCCCTTCGAGATCACCGTCATGTCCGGCCGCCGCATCGCCGCCGCCGTCGCCGCCGCAGGCACCGACGCCGGCATCGACCTCGACGCCGACCGGGTCATCGTGTCATCGGTGGCGGGCGAGTACTACGGCTACCTCGCCACGCCCGAGGAGTACGACCTGCAGTTCTACGAGGGCGGCCACACGCTCTACGGCCGTCCGGCGCAGCCGTTCTTCACCCGCCAGGCGGCGGCGCTGGCGCGGCTCGTGCTGGCCGGAGGCGGCGCCGGCACGGTGGCCGACTGCGTGGCCGAGCGGCGCTTCGACCTGAAGGTCCGCCGGTTCGTCCCGCCCTCGCTGCTCGATGGGGGCACCGACGCGCACGATGCTGCCGACGCCGTCGAGCGTGCCGAGCTCGCGCCGGCACGCTTCGTCGAGCCGACGCCCGACGACGACGGCTGCTGGGAGCTGGCGTGGGTCGACGCTGCGCCCGACGCGCTGGCGTGGCACGAGCCGATGGTGCGCGTCGAGTGCTCCGACGACGGCGGCCGCACCTGGCGGATCGCCCGCAGCCGCGACGGCATGCCCGTCGACGACCAGCGCTGGCA
>JAGQTE010000279.1 GCA_020439175.1 Acidimicrobiales bacterium
AGCCGCCTGACCGGAGCAGTCGGCGCGCGGGCGTCAGCCCTTGCCGGTGAAGTCGGCGAGCGCAGCGGCGTTGGCGGCCTCGCCCACGAGGCGCTCGAACACCCGCTCCTCGCGCAGGCGTGCGGCGCGCAGCGCATCGATGCGCCCGGCGACGAGCATCTCCTTGGTCGCCACGAGCGAGGCGAGCGGCATGGTGGCGATCGTCCGGGCGATGGCCATCGTGCGCTCGAGCACCTCGTCGTCGGGCACGACCTCGAGCGCCAGACCCAACTCGACGGCGCGCTCGGCATCCACCCACGGTTCCGTGAACAGCAGATGCGCGGCGCGCTGCCATCCGGCGACCGCCGGCAACGTCACGCTGGCGGCGGCCTCGGTGGTCACGCCGAGGCTCACGAACGGCGCCTTCAAGCGGGCGGAGGTGGCGATGAGGGCGATGTCACAGTGGGGGAACATCGTCATGCCGATGCCGACGCCGACACCGTTGACCGCGGCGAGCAACGGCTTGGGAAACGCCTCGAGCACCGGCATGAGCAGCTGATAGCCCGGCGTGTCGAGCTTGGCGAGCGCTTCGGTGTCGGCCATCTCGGTCAGGTCCATGCCCGCCGTGAAGGCGCGGCCGTTGCCGGTCAGCACGACGCAGTGGATGGTGTCGTCCTCGGCGGCGTCGGCGAGGGCCTCGGTCACGGCCTCCCACAGCGCCTGACTGAAGGCGTTGAGCGCCTCGGGCCGGTCGAAGCGCAACAGCCGGACGCCGTCGGCATCGATGACCTCGAGCACGCCTCGCGTAGCGAACGACATGGGTTCCTCCTCGGTGAGTCGTTCGGACCAGGCCATGGGCCGAACGACCTAGAATTCAGTCAAGTGACAGGTGCCATAGGTCGATAGACCTAGTCATGGCGGTGACGATGACGACGTGTCCGAATTGCGGAACCCACCTGCGACAGGCGGACCGCTATTGCCCGACGTGCGATGCACCCAACCAGGAACATCGGTTCCCGAAGTTTCGTCCCCGCTCCAGCGACCTGCCAAGTGCGGCCGGTGACGAGCCGCCGCGGCGTCCGGCACTGCGGGCCTTCAGCTGCCCGCGCTGTGACGCGACGGTGGCGCCGGGGAGCTGGCTCTGTGCCGGGTGCGGTCTCGACGTGGCCAAGTTGCTGGCACAGCCGGAGCGCACACCGCTCGACGGCGTGTGGACGACGCCGGGGCCGTCGTCCACCACCGCCTATCAGCCGTTGCGCTGGTGGACGACCGCGTGGCGGACGGCGCTGTGGGGCGCAGCGCTCGTGTCGCTGGCTCTGACGACGCTGCTGGCGTTCGTCGCCGCGGTCGGCGTCGACTCGAGCGGCGTGCTCCCGTTCGATCCCGACCTGGCCAGCCTGGGCGGCATCGCCACCCTGGGCCTGCAGGTGTTCTCGCTCGGGGTGGTCGCCGTGCTGCTCGTCGCCGTGGGCTGGACCAACCGGGCCTACCGGAACCTGGAGGCCCTCGGCACGGGCCCGTCGCGCATCGCGCCGGACCTGGTGGCGGCGGCGTGGTTCGTCCCGTTCGTCAACCTCGCCGTCCCGGTGATGGCGCTGCGCGACATCTGGCGAGGCAGCGACCCACGACTGCCGTTCCGCTCGGACGCCTGGCGCTCGACGAAGGTGACGGTCCCGATCACCGAGTCGTGGATCATGTCGCTGGTCGGCGGTGTGGCCGTCGCCGTCGGTTGGTGGGGGATCAGCCCGGCCTCGACCTGGACAAGCTCGGTCAGCTCCTCATCGGCGCTGATCGCCTCGTTGGGGCACCTGCTGGTGGCGATCGGGCTCATCCAGCTGGCGATCGTCGCCGACTCGGTGACGGAGCGCCAGCGGGAGCGGTCCCGGCGCATCGGGCCGCCCGAGGCGCTGGTGCGACTCGGCATCGTCCCGGCGCCGGCGGAGACGGTGAGCGAGCTGATGGAGGACGGCGTCGTGCTGCGGTCGATCCCGGGTGGGGCGGCCGTCCACGGTCGCTACTGAGCTCGGGGGCTGGCGTCTCGGTGGCCGACGCCACCACGTTGCGACGTGGTGTCCGAGGCCCTGTGGCACACTCCGACGCGTGCCGGAGCTGTGCGAGGTCGAGCAGTATCGACGCCTGGCCGAACGCACGGTCGGCCGCACCATCGTCGCCGTCGAGGCGCCGGATGACCGGTACCTCCGTCGTGGACTGCGGGTGCCGGCCCTGCGATCGGCGATCGGCGGGCGGACCGTCACGGCCGCCCGACGGCACGGCAAGCTCCTGCTGCTCGACGTGAGCGGTGGCGCCGGCAGCCACGTGCTCGGCCTGCGGTTCGGGATGACGGGCAGGCTCATCGTCGACGGTGACGACGTGATCGGTGAGCTGGTCTACGGACCCAAGCGCGACGAGCGCCGGTGGGATCGCTTCGGCGTGCGCTTCGACCACGGCGCGCTGCACGTGCGCGACGCCCGCCGGCTGGGCGGGGTCGAGCTCGACCCCGACGTCACCCGGCTGGGCCCGGACGTGCTGGCCTCGGAGCCGGCCGTGCTCGCCGCCCGCCTGCGGGCCGTGCAGCGACCGACGAAGGCGGCGTTGCTCGACCAGGCCATCGTCGCCGGCGTCGGCAACCTGCTGGCGGACGAGATCCTGTTCCGGGCGGGCATCGCCCCCGAACGGCCGTTGGGGACGCTGGCCGACGACGACGTGCAGGCCCTCGCCGAGCAGGTCCACGCCACGGTGGCGGACCTGCTGGCGCGCGGTGGCTCGCATCGGGGCGATCTGCAGGACGCCAGGCGCCCCGGAGGCCGCTGCCCGCGCGACGGCACCCTGCTGCGACGTTCGACGGTGGGAGGGCGCACGAGCTGGTGGTGTCCGGCGCACCAGCGCTGATGGCGACCGCTTGTGACCGGCGTCCGGCCGAGGCCCCGCACTACGCTCGTCGGCCACGGCGCGGCGTGGATCCCGTTGTGCCGCGCTGCTCATGACCGCCCCCGACCCGTCGACCTCCGGCTCTGCGCTCACCCGCCGACGCGCCCTGCGCGCCGCGGTGCTGGCGGCCTGCGGCCTGGGCGTGGCGGTCGCCGGCTTCTCGGGTGCTCCGGCGTCGGCCGGCTCGCCGCCGACCGAGCCGACCGATCCGCCGACCACCCCCACCACGACGCCGACGACAGCCCCGACCACGGCGCCCCCGACGACGGCGCCGACCACCGTGACGACGGTGACGCCGACGTCGCTGCAGCCCACGTCGACGGTGCCGCGCACCACGGTGGCGCCGTCGACGACCGCCTCGACGGTGGCGAGCACGACCAGCAGCGAAGCCGATGCGTCGTCGACGACATCGTCCACGGCCGAGTCGACGACGACCACCGCGGCGTCGACCACGACGACGGCGGCGACGTCGTCGGCGACCTCGGAGATCGAGGAGCCCGAATCCGACGCGGCGCGGCGGTTGCGGTTCGTCATCGGCGGGCTGCTCGGGATCGCGGGGCTGGTGTCGGTGCTGACCGTCCTCTACTGGCGCCACACCGCGCCGGTGCCGCTCCCGCTCGATGACGATGACGACGACGATGGCGCTGCCGACGCCGACGAACCTCGGAACGTCGACGACGGCCGGCTGACGGGCGACGCGCAGGATGCTGCCGGGCCGAGCGCCACGACGGGGGGCGGGCGTCCGGGTGGCGACCCCGGCGCCGTGGGTGCGGCGACGTCGATGTCGACGGCGGCGACCGTGCTCGACGAGCCGATGCCGTCAGGGCCGGTCCTCGACGCGGCGCCGCTGCAGATCGTCACGCTCGAGGACCTGCAGGGCGACGACGCGGGCTGATCGTCGTTCGCGACATCCGGCGTGACCCGGTACCGTGGACCGCCGATGGCTGATCAACTCGACGTACAAGCGATGATCGAGCGGTTCCGGGAACGGGCCCATGCCGTGCGGAACCGACCCTTGCCGCCGGTGGCGGGCGAGGAGCGGGCGCACTTCGTGCGGCAGGCCGAGACCGACTTCCAGGACTTCGCCATCATCGGCGACGCCGAGCCGTCGATCGAAGACGGCTTCCTCGTGCTGCGGATCGACCTCCGCCCGCCCGAGGCCCGCGGCGAGTGACCGACCGACCGACGCTGCTGCTCGAGCTGGCGTCGGACTGGGCGGTTCCGTACGGCCCGCGCTTCGTCGGCGCCATCGAGGCCATCGACGCGGTGAACGCCGCCGATCCCGAGATGGTGACCTTGTCCGACGGCGCTGCTCCGGTGCCTGCCGCCGCGGCCCATGCCGAGCAGATGGTGGCGTGGGTGCAGCGCCTGGCGCCCGCGGCGGGGGAGGCGCAGCTGCTGGCGGCGCGGGCCCATCACCTCGGTCGGTGGCGAGTGCCACGCTCGTCGTACCCGGACGGCCGTGCCGGCTACCTGCGTTGGCGAACCGATCGCAAGCGCAGCCAAGCCGACGAGACGGCGGCCCTGCTCGAGGCCCACGGCTTCGCGACCGACGAGGTGGGGCAGGTCGTGCGCCTGCTGCGCAAGGAAGGGCTCGGCAGCGATGCCTCGACCCAGACACACGAAGACGCCCTGTGCATCGTGTTCGTCGTGTTCCAGTTCGGGTCGCTGACCCGCCGCCTCGGCTCGGACCACATGGTCTCCGTGGTGCGCAAGACCATCGCCAAGATGAGCCCGCGCGCCATCGACGAGGTGTTGGCCCTGCCGCTGGATGACGCCGACCGCGCCATCGTGCTCGCAGCAGCACGCTGACGGCCGCGGCGGCGTCGGCTGCCCACTACCCTTCGCCCCGACAAGGGCACGGGCGGCCGAGTGGACAAGGGGAGTCGATGATCTGCACAGCATGCGGTGCCGAGAGCCCAGCTGGGTCGAAGTTCTGTGTGAAGTGTGGGACGCGCGCCGTCGAGTCGGTCGACGCCGCGCCCGCGCCAGCCGCCGTCGAGGCCCCGGCGCCCGCGCCGCCTCCACCGCCGCCTGCCGACGTGCCCGTCGTCGGCGCGCCTGCTGCGGTCGTGCCACCCCCGCCTGCGGTGACGCCTCCTCCCGCGGTCACGCCACCGCCTGCTCCTGCCGCGCCGCCGCCGCCTCCGCCGCCCGCGGTGACGCCGCCGCCTGCTCCTGCCGCGCCGCCACCCCCGCCTGCCGCGCCGCCGCCTACCGCCGTGGCACCGCCGCCGGTCGCTCCACCGCCGGCACCGCCGGCGTCCTCGACTCCTCCGCCGGCGCCTGCCGCTTCGCCTGCGCCGCCGCCACCTCCGCCGCCACCCGCGCCGGCTCCGGATGCGCCGGAGCCGGCAGCCGCAGCTCCAGAAGGCGCGGCCGGCGCTGCCCGCGGTGCCGACGAGCCTGATGCCGCGGACCTGGACCTGTTGCTCAACAGCGAAGCCGATCGCATCGATACGCCGGCTGAGCCCGAGACGCTCGACGCGCCGGTGCTCGCCGAGGAACCGCCGCGCGCCATCCTGCATCCGTCACCGCCGACGCCGGAGAGCGTGGCTGACTTCGCTCAGGCGGGCATCGACGCCGAGGTGCCCGGTCCTGATGTGATCGTGGTCGACGAGGCGAGCCTCACCGAGCCGGTGTCCGACACGGCCGACGATGTCGTGAGCGACTCGCCGTCGGCCGAGCCGGAGTCGGAGCCGGAGGCCGAGCCCGAGCCGGCGTCCGAGCCTGCGGCGGAGTCGGAGCCCGAGCCGGAGCCTGAGCCGGAGCCGGAGCCGGAGCCTGAGCCGGAGCCGGAGCC
>JAGQTE010000280.1 GCA_020439175.1 Acidimicrobiales bacterium
CGGCGCCTGCTCGCAGCGCCCGTCGACGAGCAGCCGCTGCCCCCGCAGGTCGGCCGGGTAGCCGCCGTGGACGGCGACGCCGAGGGCGTCGAGCACCCGCTCCGCCGCACCGCCGCGGTACAGAGCGTGCGGCCCCAGGTTCAGGGTGAACCCGTCGCGCGTCTCGCTGCGCGCCCGGCCGCCGGCTCGGTGCGGCTCGATCAGCGCCACCCGGGCGCCGGCACAGGCCGCCACGGCGGCGGCGGTCAGCCCCGCCAGTCCCGCACCGCACACCACCACGTCGTAGGTCTCGTCCATCGGTTGCCTCCGGTGTTCGTCCACACCTCAGAGACGATCCGGCGGGCCGGGTTGTGACACACTCGCCCGCCATGACCGAACAGCTGCTGACGTTGTGGGGTGACGTGGCGGCGCTGTCGGCCGCCAGCGCGGTGCTGGGGTGGGATCAGGAGACGCAGATGCCGCCCAAGGGCCTCCCGGCGCGGGGCCGCACGATGGCGGCGCTGGCGGGCCTCGTGCACGCCAAGCTCACCGATCCCGCGCTCGACGACGCCATCGCCGCCGTCGAGGCGGCACCCGCCGACGATGTCGCCGCCACCCAGGCCCGCCTCGCCCGGCGGGCCGTGCGCCGCGCCAGCGCCGTGCCGGCCGACCTGGCCCGCGCCATGGCCGAGACCCAGAGCCGGGCGCTCGGGACGTGGCAGCAAGCCAAGGCCGACGACGACGTGGCGGCGTTCGCCCCCGACCTCGCCGAGATCGTGCGCCTCACGCTCGAGCAGGCCGACGCCTACGTGGCCGCCGGCCTGGCCGACACCCGCTACGACGCCCTGGTCGACGAGTACGAGCCCGGCTGGACCGAGGCGATGCTGGCACCCCTGCTCGGCGCCGTGCGCGACGAGCTGACGCCGATCGTCGCCGCCGCGGTCGACAGCGGGATCGTCGTCGACACGTCGGTGTGCGGTGGCGTGCTGCCGGTCGACCAGCAGGAGGCCTTCGGCCGCTTCGTCGCCGCCCGCATGGGCTACGACTTCGACGCCGGTCGCCTCGACACCTCCGCCCACCCGTTCACGACGGGCTTCGCCCCGACCGACGTGCGCATCACCTGGCGAGCCGACGACGGCGACCTGCGCCCGGGCCTGTTCGGGATCATGCACGAGGCGGGCCACGCCCTCTACGAGCAGGGCCTGCCGGTGGACCTCGCCGGGACACCCGCCGGCGAGGCGGTCTCGCTCGGTGTGCACGAGTCGCAGTCGCGCCTGTGGGAGAACCTGGTCGGACGCAGCCGCAGCTTCTGGCGGTGGGCCATGCCCCACCTCGTCGACCACGTGCCCGGTGCGGCGGTGGCGCAGCTGCCGGTCGGCGACCGCGTCGATGCGCTGTGGCCGGCGCTGCACACGGTGCAGCCGTCGCTCATCCGCGTCGAGGCCGACGAGGCCACCTACAACCTGCACATCGCCGTGCGGTTCGAGCTGGAGCGGCGCCTGATCGGCGGCGAGCTCGACGTGGGCGACCTGCCCGGGGCCTGGGACGACACCTACGAGGCGCTGCTCGGCATCCGCCCGACCAGCGCCGCCGACGGGGTGCTGCAGGACATCCACTGGGCGATGGGTGCCTTCGGCTACTTCCCCACCTACACGCTCGGCAACCTGGCGGCGTCGCAGCTGTTCGAGGCGGCGGCCGCCGCGCTCGGCGACCTCGACGACCAGCTCGCCGCCGGCGACCTCGAGGGGTTGCTCGGCTGGCTGCGCACCAACGTCCACCGCCACGCCAGCACGCTCGACGCGCCGGCGCTGATCGAACAGGCGACCGGCGCGCCGCTGACGGCGGACGCCTTCATGCGCCACATCCGGGCCGACGTCGCCGAGGTGTACGGATGAACGTCGGCGTCCTCATCTGGCTGATCATCGGCCTGCCGCTGATGCTGGTGGTGTCGTGGCTCGCCGGCCGGCTGCTGGGTTCGCGCCGCGGCATCGTCCAGACGCTGTTCGCCGGGGTGATCGGGTTCAGCATCGCCGTGCTCACGGTGCTGCAGGTCTCCCAGTACAACCTCGACGACAACGGGCTCGTGCGCGACGTGTTCGTGCTCGGGCTCATCATGACGATGCTCACCAACGTCACGATGGACCTGCTCACCAAGCCCAAGCACCTGCGCGAGGTCACCCTGGCGCAGCAGGCCGGCATCCCGGAGACGACGCGGCTGCCCCGCCCGATCCACCGGGCGCGCAACGCCATCGAGCCGATCAACCGCTACCGCCAGATCGTCGGGATCGCCCGCCGCAACGGGCTGGGGGTCTTCCTCGGCAAGAGCGCCAAGGCCGAGGCCGACGCCCGGCCGCTCGGCGACCGCCTCTGCGCCACCCTCGAGGAGTGCGGCGGCATGTTCGTCAAGCTCGGCCAGGTGGCGTCGACGCGCAGCGACCTGCTGCCGGCCGAGATCACCGAGGCGCTGCGCTCGTTGCAGAGCGACATGCCGCCCGCCGACGCCGACGCCATCACCGCGCTGCTGGAGGCGGAGCTCGGCCAGCCGGTCGACATCGCCTTCGCCGAGTTCGAGCGCACGCCCATCGCCGCGGCGTCGATCGGCCAGGCCCACCGCGCCCGCCTCCACACGGGCGAGGACGTCATCGTCAAGGTGCAGCGCCCCGGCGTCGACGACCTCGTCGCCCGCGACACCCGGGCGCTGATGCAGCTCGCCCGCACCGTGCGCGACCACACGGCCTTCGGGGCCCGCTACGACGTCGACGGCATGGCCGGCGAGTTCGTGCGCTCCATCGAGCAGGAGCTCGACTTCCGCATCGAGGCCCGCAACGGCCTGGCCATCGCCGCCAACGTGGCCACCAAGCCCGACGCCGCGGCGGTGATCGTCGTCCCCATGACGCACCCCGAGTTCTCCAGTCGCAAGGTGCTGGTGCAGGAGCGGCTGCCGGGGGTGCCCCTCGGCGACGGGTCGGTGCTCGAGTCGATGGACGTCGACCGGGCCCAGCTGGCGAGCCTGGTGCTGGACACCTTCCTGCAGCAGATGCTCTTCGACGGCATCTACCACGCCGACCCCCACCCGGGGAACGTGTTCGTGCTGCCCGACGGGCGGCTGGGTCTGATCGACTTCGGCGCCGTCGGCCTGCTCGACGAGCTGACCCGCCAGGCGCTCCAGGAGATGGTGCTGGCGGTGCTCAACCGCGACCCGCACCGCCTGCGCCAGGCCGTCGGGACGATCACGACCATCTCGCCCGACACCGACGACATCGCCCTCGAGCGGGCGCTGTCGCAGTTCATGACCGAGCACGTCCAGCCCGGTCAGGGCATCGACGCCCGGGCGCTCAACGACCTCGCCCCGCTGTTCGGCCGCTTCGGCATCGCCCTGCCCACGCAGCTGACGACGTTCGGGCGCACGCTCGTCACGCTCGAGGGCACCCTCAAGATGATCTCGCCGGACTTCGCCCTGGCCGACGGCGTCCAGCAGCTCGCCGCCCAGTGGATGAACGACATCGTCACGGCCGAGCCCGAGGAGCTCCTCAAGCAGGGCCTGATCGAGAACGCGCCGATGCTGCGGCGGCTCCCGTCGCGCGTCGACGACCTGACGGCGCAGCTGGCGGCCGGGCAGTTCGTCGCCCGCATGCGGCTGTTCTCGGACGAGCGCGACGTCGCCGTCGTGTCCAAGCTGATCAACCGGATCGTGCTGGTGATGGTGGCGGCGGCGCTCGGCTTCGCCTCGGTGGCCCTGATCATCACCGACGCCGGGCCCGAATTCGCCGGCGAGGCCACGCTGATGAACGTCGTCGGGTACCTGGGCCTGTTCGGCGCCATGGTGCTGTTGACCCGTGTCACGGCGCAGATCGTGCGCGAGGGGCTCAATTGACGGGCGCCCCCTGATGGACGACCGCGTCGACGAACGCCGCGCCCTCGCCGACGCCGCCCGGCGCGTGATCCGCGCCACGCGCGTCACGGAGGCCGACGCCGACGAGCTGACGTCGGCTGCGGCGCTGCTGGAGCAGGCGGCCGAGGTCCTCGAGCGTGCCAGCCACGCCGGGCCGCACTGCCAGATCGGCTGGGGACCGCAGGGCTTCCGCCTCGGTGCGGCGCCGGCGGAGTTCTTCCCCTACTCGCCGGTGATCGGTCCGCTGAACCCGGTGGCGCCGCAGGTCGAGCTGCACATCGGCGACGGCGGCGAGGTCACGGGCACCATGCACCTGACCGAGCAGTACAACGGCCCGCCGTGGGACCTCGGTCACGGCGGCGTGCTGGCGCTCGTGTTCGACGAGCTGCTGGGCATCGCCGGCATCGCCGGGGCGGGCGGCGGGTTCACCGGCCGCCTCACCGTCCGGTACCGCAAGCCGACGCCGATCCTGGCCGACGTCGAGCTGCGGGCGTGGCTGGATGAGGCCGACGGCCGCAAGCTCGTCGCCCACGGCGAGATGCGCCACGACGGCGTCGTCACCGCCGAGGCCACGGGGCTGTTCATCCAGCTCGCCGGGCCACTGGCCTCGAGCGAGGCCGCCGAGGGGTGACGTGAGCGACCCGGCCTCGCACCAGCGCGATCCGTTCGTGGACTTCGTCCGGGCGTTCGCCCTGGTGGTGGTCGTGGTGTGGCACTGGACCTTCACGATCCTGCACGTCGGCGTGGACGACGACCAGATCCACACCTCGAGCGTGCTCGAGTTCAACTACGACCTGTGGCCGCTGACGTGGGTCTTCCAGGTCATGCCGCTGTTCTTCTTCGTCGGCGGCTACGCCCACCTGCGCACGTGGGAGAGCCACCGGCGCAAGGGTGGCGGGTACGGCTCGTTCGTGTGGGCCCGCGTGGTGCGCCTGGCGGTGCCGTCGCTGGCGTTGATCGCCGGGTGGACCGTGCTCGGCATCCTGGCCATCGCCTGGACCGATCAGCGCGAGCTCATCCTGTCGGCGGTGATCATCATCTTGAGCCCGCTGTGGTTCATCGCCGTGTATCTGGTGCTGGTCGTGATCGCCCCGCCGATGATCTGGCTCGAGCAGCGCTTCGCTCCGCTGCCGCTGGTGGTGCTGATCGGCCTCGGGTTCGTCGACGACGTGCTGCGGTTCTCCAACGGGGCCGAGTGGGCGGCGCTCACGAACCTGGTCGTGGTGTGGGCGGCGTGCCATCAGCTCGGCTTCTCGTACGGTTCGCTGGTGCGGGCGCCGCGCAGCTGGGCCTGGTCGTTCGTCGTCGGCGGGCTGCTGGCGCTGTACGGGTTGATCTCGACCGGCCTCTATCCGGCCTCGATGGTGGGCGTCGTCGGCGACGAGATCTCGAACATGTCGCCGCCGACGATGGCGATCATCGCCGTGTGCGCGCTCCAGGTCGGCATCGCGCTGCTGATCCGACCGTGGCTGCTGGTGCGTCTGGAGCGGCCGGGTCGCTGGTCGCGCTTCAACGCGTTGGTGAACCGGTTCTCGATGCCGCTGTTCCTGTTCCACAGCACCGGCATGGCGCTGGCGCTGGTGCTGCTCGACGGGCTGTTCGACTGGACGCCCCCGGAGCTGACCGACGCCGAGTGGTGGCTGTCGCGACCCGTGGTCGTCGGGTTGGCCTTCGCCATCACGTTGCCGATCATCCTCGTCTTCGGCAAGCGGTGGTCGGGCGGACCGTCGTCCCCGTCGCCGACGGCCACACCGGCGTGACCGAGGCGCCGCGCCTCGGCGGCCGGGCCGGCACGGCCCTGCTGGCGACGGTGGCGTTCGGCGTAGTCGACAACCTGCTCACGAACCTCGTCCTGCCGGAGTGGGCGTACGTGCCGTACCGGGTCGTGACCGTGTCGGTGGTGCTGCTGTTGGCGATCCGGCTCGGCGGTCTGTCGTGGGCCGAGCTGGGCCTGGCCCGTCAGGATCTCCGGCGCGGCCTGGCCTGGGGTGGCGCCTGCATGGGTGTGATCGGTTCGGTGTACCTCGTCGGCGCGCTGCTGCCCGCCACGCAGGACCTGTTCCGTGACGAGCGGGTGGCGAACCTGTCGACCGCCGGCGTCTTCTACTCGGCGCTGATCGCCGTGCCGTTCGGGACGGTGCTCGCCGAGGAGCTGGTGTTCCGTGGCGCCGTGTTGGGGCTGGGCAACCGCATGTGGCGGACGTGGATCGCCGTGGCGGCGTCGAGCCTGCTCTTCGGCGTGTGGCACGTGGCGCCGGCATGGAACATCTACGAGGTCAACCCGGATGCCGCCGAGCTGAGCGCATCGCTCCCCAACGCCCAGGCGATCGGCGTGGCCTTCGCCGTCGGGGGGACGGCGCTGGCGGGCGTGGTGTTCTGCTGGCTGCGGCTGGTGTCGCGCAGCCTGCTGGCGCCGATGCTGCTGCACGTGGCCACCAACAGCTTCGGCTACCTGGCGGCGTGGCTCGTGCTGCAGACCGGCTGACGCGCTGCTCAAGGCGATCACCTGATCGGTCGATGGCCATACAGACAGATGGCCATACAGATGGGTTGGGGGTCAGGCACCTCCAGCGCGGACACCCGCTCGATGTGGGAATGGGGGTGGGGTGACCGGACCGGACCGCACCATGCGCGCTGCACGACGGGGTGCTGCCGTCGCGCTGTTGGTCGGCGCGCTCAGCGCCGTCCTCGGTGCGACGTACGCGCACCGGGTCGCGGTCGACAGCGCCCAGGAGCGGTTCGACCTCAGCGGGCAGCGGGCGACGGCGGGGCTCGAACAGGAGCTGCAGGCCTACATCGACTCGCTGCACCAGGTCGGCGCCTACGCCGCCGTCGGGCCGGTGAAGCCGCCGGCGGACGTCGAGGCGTTCGTTCGGGAGACCGGGGTGTTCGAGCGGTTCAGCTCGTTGTCGGGCATCGTCGTGCTGCGGCGGGTGGCCCCGGAGGCACGCGCCGACTTCCTCGCCGCCATGCGCACCGTGCAACCCGAGTTCACCATCGTGGGCTTGGGCCCGCTCCCTCCCGGGGCGCCGTCCTACGTGATCGAGCACCACGTGCCCGGCGCGCTCGATCTGCCGCTGTTCCCCGGACTCGACGTCGCCGCCATCGACAGCGTGCGCACCGAGCTGGAGTGGCGCGGGGCGCGGGGCGAGGCCGGCGCCGGCGCCATCCAGGACGACCCGTCGGTGCGACGGATCGCCGAACAGCTCGACGCGCCCGGCCTCACGCCGATGCTCGAGGGGTTCGACTTCTTCCTCGCCGTCCCGGTGGACGCCGGCGGGGATGCCGGCCGGGGCGAGACCACCTGGGTGGCGGCGCCGATCGGCGGCTTCGACGAGGTCTTCGCCCGCTCCCTCGAGGGCCAGCCGACCGACGTGGGCATGGACCTGACGGTCAACCTGACGGGACCGGCGGTGACGGACGCGTCGGTCCGCCAGGTGGCCCGGCGCAGCGACCCGCCCGGGACGATGGCCGACGCCGCCTTCTCCCGTGAGCTGACCTTCCAGACCAGCGGCATCGATTGGACCCTGACCGTGTGGAGCAGCCCCACCGCGGCGGACCCGGGCCCCGTGCCGCTGTTGGTCCTCGGGTTCGGGTTGGCGGCCTCGGCGCTGGCCGGTGCCGTCGTGCTGCTGCGCGGCGTGGGGCGGGCGCGGCGCGCCGAGCTCGCACGGCTGGAGGTCGACCACGAGCGGGTGCGCGCCCAGGGCGATGTGCTGGCCGCCGTCACCGAAGCCGTGGCGCTGATCGGCGACGACGGGGTGATCCGGGCCGCGAACCCCGCCTGGGATCGGCTGTGCGGCCGGTCACCGGCGGCGCCGGGGACCGAGACCCCGGACGTCGGACGGCCGTACCTCGAGGTGCTGGCGGAGGCGAGCGACGGCGACCTGTCGCTGCTGGCGGCGGCGATCGAGCGCGTACGGTCCGGCGGGACGGCGCGGGCGGAGATGGACGTGGCGTTGCGCACCGACGGCACGCGGTGGTGGTGCTCGGTGCGCATCACCCCGATGGAGGGTCCGCCGCACGGGCTGGTCCTCGTGCATCGCGACGTCACCGATCGGCGCAACGCCGAGCGCCGGGCGGAACGCCGGGCTTCGCACGATCCACTCACCGGCCTGCTCAACCGAACGGCGCTCGAGCACCAGGTGACCGGAGCCATCCTCCATGCGCAGGGTCGGGAGGGCTACCTGGGCGTGCTGTTCGTCGACATCGACGACTTCAAGGCGCTCAACGACACCTCAGGCCACGCCTTCGGCGACGCGGCGCTGCGAGCGGCTGCCGCCCGGCTGACGCGATCGGTGCGCGGCGGCGACCTCGTGGCGCGCTTCGGGGGCGACGAGTTCGTGGTCGTGCTGGCACCGCTGGAGTCGGTGGCGGCGGCCGAGGCGCTGGCGGACCGCGTGCTCCGCGCACTCGACACCGACGTGCGCGTCGGCACCGTCACCCATCCGCTGAGCGCCAGCATCGGGCTTGCCGTCGCACCCGTCGCGGAGGTCGAGCAGGTCACCGCCCTGATCGACGCCGCCGACGAGGCGATGTACCGGTCCAAGCGTGGCGGCGGAGGCCGGGTCACGGTGGTGCAGCCGACGCTGCGTTGAGCGCCCGCTCCCGGGTGCGACTGGCCTCAGGCCGTGCCGCCGCCGGGGGCGAAGCGGCTGATGTCCACCGGGCGGACGTGGGCGCGCTGGGTGCCGAACGCCAGCAGCTGGCGGTCCTCGCCCCACAGCTCGACCGAGCCCCAGGCGTAGCCGTTGGCCGAGTGGTGCGCCCGGGTGTGCTGCAGCAGCCACGGCGACGTGGTCGTGGCCACGAACTGGAGCGAGATCTCCAACGACAACATCAGCAGCGGCGGGTTCGTCGCCATCTCGGGGCCGATCTTGGCCACGATGGCCGGGCCGATGACGTCCGCCGGCAGGCAGTAGGCGATCGGGTCGACCGTGCCGTCGGCGAGGCGCGGCGTCTCCTTCAGCCGGTGCCAGGCCAGCGCCCGCGCCGGGCCGCCCGGCTCCCACCCCTCCCCGCGGAAGCCGCCGCCCGGACGGGCCGGCAGCCACTCGGTCTGGTGGTGGTAGTTGATCGCCGCGAACGGCGAGTCGGCCGGCATCGGGTCCGGCGGCACCGACTCGGCCAGCGGCAGGGCGTCCTCGGGATACGTGACCTCGCAGAACTCGAGGCGCGACTCGTGGGGCGCCCCGAAGATCGCCGTCAGGTGCAGGTCGGTCTCCCCCGCCCGCTCGCCCGGGCCTCCGGCGCGCAGGTCCGCCGTGACCTGCGCCGCGCTGCGGCCGGCGCGCAGGATCCGCGTGTCGATCGTCATCTCGCCGCACGGCACCGGCGCGGCGTACACCGCGGTGGCGCTGACCGGCGCCAGGTCGTCCCGGTCGAGCCCGGCCTGCGCCGCCCGCAGCGCCACCGCCATCGAGGCGCCGCCGAAGGCGTAGAAGACCTTCCACGCCTCCGACAGGTCGGCGGTGAACGTGCCGGGCGCGCCGGGGACGGGCGTCACGGCGGTGTCCGCTGCGAAGTCGCCGGCGGGGACGCTCGGCGCATCAGTGGTGACATCAGCCATGCCACAAGGTACGGGCGGAACCAGTTGGGGAGCGAAACGAACCAGGCCGTAGCGTCGCCCGGATGACCCCGATGCGCCGCCTCAACGTCACCGCCGTGGCGCTGTACCTGGCGCTCGGGACCATGTTCGCCTCGGTCCCCCTCTACGTCACCGAGGAGCTCGGGGGCTCCAAGGCCATGGCCGGCCTGGCGATCTCGATCTTCTTCATCGCCGCCGTGGTCACGCGCCCGGTCGTGGGTCGCCTCGCCGACGTCCACGGCCGGCGCCTGTTCATCGTCATCCCCCCGTTCGCCATCGCCGTGCTGCTCGTCGCCATGCTCGGCGCCCGGTGGGTCCCTGCCGTGCTGGCGGTGCGCTTCGGTCTCGGCGTGTTCGGCTCAGCCTTCTACACCGCCGCCGTCACCACCTCGACCGACCTCAACCCGCACGGCCAGGCCTCGGCGGTGGCGGTGCTGTCGATCTCGATCTACCTCGGGTTCGCCCTCGGCCCCACGCTCGGCGAGACCCTCGTGCACGGCGCCACCGCCCTGGCATGGCTCGTGCCGGCGGCGCTGGCCGTCGTCGCCGGCGCCATCGTGTGGGGCATCCCCGAGACGCGCCCCGCCGGCGACGACGCGACGCCGGCACCCGACCCCGGCGCCTACGAGGAGCTGGCCCCCGGACTCACCGGTGCCGGTCCGGCGCCGACGGTGCCCCGCGCCGCCGCCCCCGGCACCCGCCTGTGGCTCGGCGTGCTGCACCCGGCCGCCGTCCTTCCCGGCCTGACGTTGCTGACCCTGGGCCTCGGCTACCAGGCGATCACCTCGCAGTCGGCGCTGTACGCCACCTCGATCGACATGGCGACGGCCACCCCGCTGTTCGCCGCCTTCGCCTTGTCGATCCTCGGCATCCGGCTCGTGTCCGGCCGCCTCGCCGACACGATCGGCCCCGTCCGGGTGATGTTCCCCGGCGTCGCCTGCTACATCGTCGGGTTCGGCCTGCTGGCCCGGTTCGCCGCACCGGTGGCGGCCGTCGTGGGCATCGCCTTCGTGGGCGCCGGCTGGGCGCTCGTGTTCCCCGCCGTCACCGCCTGGCTGTCGGGGCGCGTGCCCGACGCCGAGCGGGGCAGCGCCCTCGGCTCGCTCATCTCGTTCATGGACATCGGGCAAGGCACAGGCGGCTACCTGGTCGGCGGCCTCGCCGACGCCTTCGGCTTCGGCACCGCCTTCGTGGCGCCGGCCGTGCTCGCCGCCGCCGGCGGGATCGTCCTCGCCGTCGCCGTGCGCCGGCCCGGCCCGACGGCACCGGGCGGCTCCTAAGCTCGCCGGCCATGGTCGCCCCCCAGGCCCCGCAGGCTCGCATCGGTCGCACGGTCGCCGAGTCGACCCCCGCCTTCACCCCGGTGCCGCGGCCGCCCGCCGGCGCCCCCAACGTGCTCGTCGTCGTGCTCGACGACCTCGGCTTCGGCCAGCTCGGCTGCTTCGGTTCGGACCTGTCGACCCCGACGATCGACGCCCTCGCCGACGGCGGCCTGCGGTACCGCCGGTTCCACGTCACGGCGCTGTGCTCGCCGACGCGCGCCTGCGTGCTGACCGGTCGCAACCACCACCGCGTCGGCATGGGCTTCCTGACCGACGTGCCGATCGGCTTCCCCGGCTACACCGGCCGGATCCCGCCGAGCGCGGCGACCCTGGCGCGCCTGCTGCGCGACGCCGGCTATTCGACGTTCGCCGTCGGCAAGTGGCACCTGGCGCCGCGCTGGGAGCAGAGCGCGTCCGGGCCGTTCGATCGCTGGCCGCTCGGCCAGGGGTTCGAGCGCTACTACGGGTTCCTCGCCGGCGACACCAACCAGTGGACGCCCGACCTGGTGCGCGACAACGGCTTCGTCGAGCCGCCCGGCACGCCCGCTGACGGGTACCACGTCAGCGAGGACCTCGCCGACCAGACCATCCGCCTGCTCACCGACCAGCACCACGCCACGCCAGGCAAGCCGTGGTTCTGCTACCTGGCGCCGGGCGCCACGCACGCACCGCACCAGGCGCCGGCCGAGTGGATCGACCGCTTCCGCGGCCGCTTCGACCACGGCTGGGACGCCTGGCGAGACGAGGTGATGGCCCGCCAGCTCGAGCTCGGCATCGTCCCGTCGGGCACGACGCTCCCACCGCGCCCGTCGTGGGTGCCGGCGTGGGAGGACTGCTCCCCCGACGAGCGCCGCCTCTACGCCCGGATGATGGAGGTGTTCGCCGGCTTCCTCGCCCATACCGACGCCCAGCTCGGTCGGGTCGTCGAGCACTTGCGCGCCACCGGCCAGCTCGACAACACCGTCGTGCTCGTGCTCTCCGACAACGGCACCAGTGCCGAAGGCGGCCCCACCGGCTCGTTCAACGAGCACCGCTTCACACACAACCTCGTGGACGACGTGGCCGACACCATCGCCCGCCTCGACGAGCTGGGCGGGCACCGCGCCTACAACCACTACGCCTGGGGCTGGGCGTGGGCCGGCAACACCCCGATGCGGCTGTGGAAGCGCTACACGTGGCTCGGCGGCGTGCGCACCCCGCTCGTCGTCCACTGGCCTGCCGGCATCGACGGCTCCCAGGCGGGCGCCGTCCGCGACCAGTTCTGCCACGCCGTCGACCTCGCCCCCACGGTGCTGGACCTCGTCGGCCTCGACGTGCCCACCCACGTCGACGGCGTCGAGCAGCTGCCGATGGACGGCGCGTCGCTGGCGCCGACCTTCGACGACCCCGACGCGCCCGATCCGCGTCGCACGCAGTACTTCGAGATGCTCGGCAGCCGCGCCATCTACCACGACGGGTGGAAGGCCACGACCGACCACGTCGGCGCCCAGCTCGACGTCGAGGTCGAGCTGCTCGA
>JAGQTE010000036.1 GCA_020439175.1 Acidimicrobiales bacterium
ATCGGCAAGCGCCTGCCCAAGACGTTGCTGCGCAAGCTGATCCGGGTCCGCCTGGACGAGATCTCGGCGGTCACGTCCGGGAAGCGGTTCGAGTTCTTCGACGACGGGACCGTGCGGGCCGCCGGGTCGATGCGCGCCGGTGAGCTGCACGGCGACTGGCGCTGGTACCGGCGCGACGGGAGCCTGCTGCGGACCGGATCGTTCCGCGCCGGCGAGCAGGTCGGCACCTGGACCACCTACGACCGCGCCGGCAACCCCGTCGGCTGACCCGTCGGCTGATCAGGCGGCGTTCGCCTCCATCACCGCCAGCACCTCATCGGCGCGGGCGGTGGTGACGGCAGCGGCGTCGTCGCCTGCGGCGACCTGGTCGCCGCGCACGTCGACGACGTAGACGAACCGACCGTCGACGGTGACCCCGATGGTGGTGGTGATGCCGTCGAGGTCGACGATCTGGGCGGCGAGCCCGGTGCCGTCGTCGAGCACCTCGACCGCCGTCGACGTGAGCTCGGCGGGCGACGGGCAGTCCAAGAACGCGCCGAACGCCGCCGCGTAGTCGAGGGCCTCGTCGTCGTCCGTGAACACGAGGACCCGCTGGGCCGTGCTCGTCTCGGCGTCTTCGAGGAACGACGAGGCGTACACCTGCGGTTCGACGGCGCGCAGCGCCGACGGCTCACCGCACGGCCCGTCGTCGGTCGTCTGGAGCGTTCCCTCGGGCTTGTGCACGGTGTCGCCGCCGACGTCGGTCGGGACGGCGAGGACGGCGGACGGCCGCGGCCCGGCGGGCACTGCGCCGTCATCGGCGAGGGCCAGCGCCACGAACCGAAGGTCGGCTGCGCTCCCCATGGCGGCCACGAGTCCCTCGTTGGCGGCGATGGCGTCGTCCTCGGTGAGCGTCGCTGCGTCGGCGGTCGTCACGGCGTCGAGCGCGGTGATGGTGTCCGCGGCGGTCTCGAGGAAGGTGTTGCGCGTCTCGGCCAGGTCGGCGTCGGCGAGGTCCACCTCTCGCAAGGTCTCGTCGACGGCGAACAGCAGGTCGCGGTGCGATCGCAGCAGCTCGATCGTCGCCGCCGTGTCGTTCTGCGCGTCCATGGCGTCCTGCACGTCGCGCGCCTCACGCAGGTAGTCCCCGACGAGCTCGGCGGTCTCGGCCGCACCGCGGCTGTCGGCGCGGACCTCGTCGGTGGCGTCGACGTCGTCGCGTGCCGTCGTGTCGTCGGTGGCCGTCGCCGCCGTGGTCGAGCTGACGGCGGTGTCGGTCCCGGAGGTGGTGCTGCAACCGGCGCCAGCGCTGGCGAGAACGGCCACGCCTGCGGCGGTCAGGACGGCGTCGAGCGGACGGATCCGGGAGCGAGGGCCCATGGGACTCCTTCGGTAGGTGCGGCGCGCTGCGTCGGCGCGCCGAGGCGAGGCCCCGGGCGGCACCGGGTCGGTCGATCGCTATCCTGACCGGACCCGAACGGCGGCACATCGGGGAAAACACGCAAATCGCGCCGCAGCGCCTGACCACCCACGATGTCCGCCTCCGCCCCTGAGCCGTCTGCCGTTGCCGACCTCATCGACGCCGCGGCGTGCGCGCTCGACGCCGGCGACGTCGACGGTGCCATGGCGGCCGTCGATGCGCTGGCGCTGGTGCCGCTCGACGGCGCGGAGAGAGCCGGGTTCCTCCTGGCCGAAGGACGCCTGGCGGCGATGGCGGGTCGGACGCGGGTGGCCGTCGACGCGCTGAGCGAAGCCGTCCGCCTGGCCGATCCGGGTGCGCCGAGGGTGGCGACTGCGGCGCGGCTCGAGCTCATCCGTTGCGCCCTGCGCGCCGGGAACACGCGCCCGGTGGGCGCGGTGGCCGAAGCACTGGCGCGCGACGGCGGGTCTGCGGGCGAACTGGCCGCCGCCGCGGTGCGGGTCGGCGCCGGCGACCGGGGTGCCCTCGACGGGATCGAGGTGCGCGCCGACGACCTGCTGGTTGCCGATGGCCTCGATGCCGCCGGTCTGGTCGCCGAGACGGCGGGCATGGCCCTCGTGTGGGGCGAGCGCTTCGATGACGCCGCCCGCCTGCTGGGGCGACTGGTCCGGTCGGCGCAGCGCGCCCATGCGACGGGACCGCTGCCCAGCGTGCTGGCGGTGCGGTCCCTGGCCGACCTGCGGCGCAGCGACTACCGATCGGCTGCGGCCCACGCCGACGAGGCGATCCGCCTGGCCGATGCCACCCACCGCCCGGGCCTGGTCACCGCGGCGGTCGCCGTGCTCGCCGTCGCCGAGGCGATCCGTGGCGACGTGACCGGTTGCCGTGACGCCGCCGCGCGCCTCGCCGACGACGCGGTGCGTGCAGGGCGCGACGGCGGCGCAGCGGCAGTCGAGGTGCCGTCGCGTGCCGCCGTCGGTCTGCTGCACCTGGGTCTCGGCGACGACGCCCTCGCCGTCGCCGAACTGGAGCCGCTGCGCGGGCGGTCGCCGTCGACGCCGTGGCTGGTGATGTGGCAGATGGACCTGGCCGAGGCGCTGGTGCGCGTCGGGCGCGTCGCGGATGCCGGCGCCGTGCTCGACGAGTTCGTCGCCGGGTTCGACGCCGCTGCAACCGGCAGAGCGCCTGGAGCGGCGGCGCGTGTGCGCGCCCTGCTGGTGGCCGACGATCCCGACCGCGCCGAGGCGGAGCTCGAACGGTCTGAGGCGCTGCTGCGCGACGTCGGCAACGTGTTCGGGGTGGCGCGCACGTTGGCGGTGCGGGGTGGGTTGCGCCGGCGGTGGGGACGTGAGGCGTCGGGCGTGGCCGACCTGCACCGGGCCGAGGCGCTGTTCGCCCGCCTCGGCGCCGAGGGCTGGGCCGCGCAGGCGGTTGCGGCACGGCTGGGCACGGCGGACACCCCGGCGGCGCTCGTCGTGCCGGACCCGCTGACCCCTCAGGAGCTGCAGGTGGCGCGGCTGGTGGTGACGGGGCGAGCCAACCGTGAGGTCGCCGAGGCGCTGTTCGTGTCGGCCCGCACCGTCGAGTCGCACCTCGGACGGATCTACCGCAAGCTCGGCATCCGTTCGCGTAGCCAACTCATCGCCCGCGCCGACGACTGGGGGCTGCGCCCGCCCGTCGACGACAGCGGCGCCGTGTCGGAGGTCCGGCGTTCTGTCCGGGCGCGCTGAGCATCGACCCTGATCGCTACGGTGGCCGGATGCTGCGGGCCGCCGGGATCAGCCGAGTCGTCGGCGGCCGCACGATCCTGGCGGACGTGTCGCTGAGCCTCGACGGCCGTGACCGCGTCGGGGTGGTCGGGCCGAACGGCGTCGGCAAGTCGACGCTGCTGCGGACGCTCGCCGGCATCGACGTGCCCGACGCCGGGACGATCGAGCGTGCGCCGGTCACGACCACCGTCGGGTACCTGCCCCAGGAGCCTGACGCCCGCCCCGGCGAGGCGCTGCTCGACTACCTGGCGCGCCGCACCGGCGTGGCGGCGGCGTCCGACCGGCTCGATGCCGCCACCGCCGCCCTCGCCGCCGATGCCGACGCGCTCGACGCCTACACCGAGGCGCTCGACACCTTCCTGGCGCTCGGCGGCGACGACCTGGCGGCGCGCGCCGCCGAGGTGTGCGACCGCGTCGGGCTCGCCGCCGCCGGGTCGGCCACGACGGCTGCGCGGTTCGGTCAGGACGTGGCGTCGCTGTCGGGCGGCGAGGCGGCGCGTGCGGCCCTGGCGGCGATCCTGCTGATGCGGGTCGACGTGCTGCTGCTCGACGAGCCGACCAACAACCTCGACTTCGCCGGGCTCGATCTGCTCGAGGCGTTCGTCGACGGGTTCGCCGGCGCCGTGTGCGTGGTGTCGCACGATCGTGCCTTCCTCGACCGCTGCGTGCACCGGATCGTCGAGCTCGACGAGCACTCCCGGCGTGCTGCCGCGTTCGCCGGCGGGTGGACCGACTACGTCGCCGGTCGCGAGCTCGCCCGCAGCCAGCAGCGTCAGGCGCACGACGTCGCCGTCGCCGAGCGGGACCGGCTCCTCGACCGTCAGCGGCGACAGCGGCAGTGGTCCGAGCGCGGCGTGCGGCGGGCCAAGACGTCGGGGGAGCCCGACAAGAACCTGCGACGCAAGCAGGCCGAGCGCAGCGAGCAGCAGACGTCGAAGGTGCGCGCCACCGAGCGGGCGCTCGAGCGGCTGGAGGTGGTCGACAAGCCGTGGGAGGGCTGGCGCCTCGAGCTGCAGCTGCGACCGTCGGCGCGCTCGGGTGACGTCGTGGCGCGCCTCGACGCCGCCGTCGTCGAGCGCGGTCCGTTCGTCCTCGGCCCGATCGACCTCGAGATCGCCTGGCAGGACCGCATCGGCGTCCTCGGTCCGAACGGCGCCGGCAAGTCGACGTTGCTCGGCGCGCTGCTGGGGTCGATCCCGCTGGCCGCCGGACGCCGCTGGCTCGGGCCGGGCGTGGTCGTCGGCGAGCTCGACCAGGGACGGGGGCGCTTCGACGGCGACGTGGCGGTGGCGCGCGCCGTGCAGGACCTCACCGGTCTCGATCGCAGCGAGGCCCGGTCGCTGCTCGCCAAGTTCGGGCTCGGCGCCGACCACGTGGCGCGCACCGGCGCCGAGCTGTCGCCGGGGGAGCGCAGCCGCGCCATCGTCGCCGTGCTGATGGCCCAGGGCGTGAACTGCCTGGTGCTCGACGAGCCGACGAACCACCTCGACGTCGAGGCCATCGAGCAGCTCGAGTCGGCGCTCACCGCCTTCGACGGCACGCTGGTGGTCGTCTCGCACGACCGGCGCTTCCTGGAGGCGGTCGAGCTCACCCGCACCGTCGAGCTCGACGGGGGCACCGTGGCATCCGACGCGTCGGTGGCATGATCGGTCGATGACGACGCCCGAGGACCTGATCGCCGAGTTCCCGCCGGACACGCCGGGCAAGGCGTTGCGCGACTTCCCCTTCGTCGAGCGCGCCGGCCTCGAGCTGCTGCACGTCGAGCGTGGCCGGACGGTGCTGCGCCTGCCGTTCGAACCGAACATCAACCACGTCGGGATGATCTACGCCGGCGCCCTGTTCACCGTCGCTGAGGTGCCCGGGGGCATCCTGTTCGTGAGCGCTTTCGACGTCAGCCGCTTCTACCCGATCGTCGGCGACCTCGACATCCGGTTCCGCAAGCCGGCGATGACCTCGGTGCTGGTCGACGCCCGGATGGCCGAGGACGAGATCGGGCGGGTCAGCGCCGAGCTCGAGGCGACGGGCAAGGCGCGCTGGGACCTCACCCAGGAGATCGTCGACGAGCGGGGCGTGGTGGTGGCGACCACGCGCGCCACGTACTTCGGTCTGTCGTTCTGAACAGGCTGAACAGGCGGTGCGGGCTCAGGCGGCAGGCACGGCGGTGACCTGCATGGCGCCGCCGGCGTCGCGCAGCGTCAGCGTGCCGCCCGCCATGTCGAAGGTCACCGAGGCCTCGAGGGCCGACACGTACTGGGTCTCGAGGGTGGTCGCCTCTTCGTCACACGCCATCATCGTGGTGGCGAGCGGGCCGATCTCGATGCCGTCGGTCCCGGTGATCGTGTAGGTGCCCGTCACCTGGTTGCAGCCGCCGAACCCGCTGAACTGGCCGCCGTCGTCGAAGGAGGCGGTGAGCGTCTCGGTGAGCGCCGACGACACGACGGCCTCCTGCCCGTTGTTGACGCCGGTGACCTGCCAGCGGGTGCCGGCCAGCTCGGCGCTGCCGGCAGAGAACGTGGCGAGCTCGGCGCCGTCGGTGGCCGAGAGCACGAGCGTCGAGTCCTCGACGGCGTAGGTGGCCACCCCCGCCAGGTTGGTCACCAGCTGTTGCTCCTGGGTCATGACGTCCGGGTCGGCGCAGGCCATCATCGTGGTGGCGCCCATCGAGATCGTCAGTCCGTCGTCGCCCGAGACCGTGTAGGTCCCGGTGATGCTGTTGCAGCCGCTGTTGCCCGACAGCTGACCGTCGGAGAACCGGACGAACGCGTTGGACGACGCAACAGCCGCCACGGCGGTGCCGTCGGGGCCCGCCACCGTCTGGAGGTTCCAGACGGTGCCTTCGAGCGTGGCGGACTCGTCCGCCGCCATCGAGCTGCCGGTCGTGCCGCCGGTCGTGCCGCCGGTCGAGCTCGTGGTGTCGCTACCGCCGCAGCCCGCAGCGAGCAGCGTGCCGGCGAGCAGGATGCCGGCGAACAGGTGGGTCGTGGTCAGCCGTGGGGCGCGAGCGATGGGGTCCGACGTGCGAAGCATCTGCTCATCATGACTGAACGGACCGGCCGGCGAGGTCATCGGGCCGGCGAGGTGGCCGGCGAGGTGATGTGGCCGGTGCTGGACGTAGGCTCCACGCCGGACGCTGCACCGATCGGGGGGTCGAACGTCATGGCCGAACGCACCACGCACTTCCGCACCTGCCCGCTGTGCGAGGCCACCTGCGGCCTCGAGGTGACGATGGAGGGCGACGCCGTGGTGCGGATCCGGGGCGACCGCGACGACGTGTTCTCGCACGGGTTCATCTGCCCGAAGGGCTCCACGCTGCGCCAGCTCCACGAGGATCCCGATCGCCTCCGCGCACCGCTGGTCCGGCGTGACGGCGTCCACGTGGAGGTGACCTGGGACGAGGCGTTCGCCGAGGTCGAACGCCGCCTGCTGCCGGTGCTCGACGCCCACGGCCGCGAGGCATCGGCGGTGTATCTGGGCAACCCCAACGTCCACAACCACGCCCTGACCATCTACGGCCGGGCGCTGCTGATGGCGCTCGGCACGCCCAACATCTACTCGGCGTCGACCGTCGACCAGATGCCGCGCCACGCGTCGTCGGGCTTCCTGTACGGCAACGGCCTCGCCATCCCCGTGCCCGACCTCGACCGCACCGACTACCTCCTGATGCTCGGGGCCAACCCGCTCGAGTCCAACGGCAGCCTCTGCACCGCGCCCGACTTCCCGGGCCGCCTCGAGGCGATCCAGGCGCGGGGCGGGCGCCTGGTGGTGGTCGACCCCCGGCGCACCAAGACGGCCGAGCTGGCGGACGAGCACCTGGTGATCCGACCGGGCGGGGATGCGGCGTGGTTGGCTGCGCTGGCCAACGTCATCCTCACCGAGGGCCTGGTCGACCTCGGCGACGCCGCCGCGCACCTCGACGGCGTCGACGCACTCGGGCCGGCGCTCGCGCCGTTCACGCCCGAGGCGGTCGAGGCGGCGACGTGGATCGACCCGGCGACGACGCGCCGCATCGCCCGGGAGCTGGCGGCGGCGCCGACCGCCGCCGTGTACGGACGGATGGGCACCAACACCGTCGAGTTCGGCACGGCGGCGTCGTGGCTCACCGACGTCGTCGTCGCCCTCACCGGCAACCTCGACCGGCCCGGCGGGCTGATGTGGCCCCACGGGGTGCACGCCAAGCCCCACACGCCGGGACCGGGGCGGGGCTTCCGCACCGGGCGCACCCACACCCGGGTGCGGGGCTACCCCGAGGTCAAGGGCGAGTTCCCGGTGGCGGCGCTCGCCGAGGAGATCACGACGCCGGGGGAGGGTCAGCTGCGGGCGCTCATCACGGTCGCCGGCAACCCGGCCCGATCGTGTCCGGACAGCACCCGCATGGAGGCGGCGCTCGCCGACCTCGACGTGCTGGTGTGCATCGACCCGTACCTCAACGAGACGACTCGCCACGCGGACGTGATCCTGCCGCCGCCGTCCCCGTTGGCGCGCAGCCACTACGACCTGGCCTTCTACGGGCTGTCGGTGCGCAACGTGGCGAACTACTCGCCGGCGATCGTCGAGCCGACGGGCCTGCGAGAGGAGGACATCATCGCCCGCCTGGCGCTCGTCGTGTCCGGCCAGGGTGCGGGCGCGGACCCGCAGATCGTGCACGCCATGGTGCTCGACGGCGTGCTGGGGTCCGCCGTCGGCGGTGACGGTCCGCTCGCCGGCCGCGACCCGGCCGAATTGGCGGCGCAGCTGGGCGACCGCAGCCCTGCCGACCGGGTGCTCGAGGTGATGCTGCGCACCGGGTGGGCCGGCGACCAGTTCGGCGCCGTCGACGGCGGCCTGAACCTCGAGCTGCTCGAGGCCAACCCGCACGGCATCGACTTCGGCGCCCTCACGCCGCAGCTGCCCGACGTGCTGCGCACCGTCACCGGGCGCGTCGAGCTCGCCGCCGAACCGCTCGTCGCCGACCTGGCGCGGCTGGCGGCGTCGCTCGACCGCCCGACGGACGGTCCGGTGCTGATCGGCCGCCGCCACGTGCGCTCGAACAACTCGTGGATGCACAACGTCGAGGTGCTCGTGAAGGGCAAGGCGCGCTGCACGCTCCAGGTGCATCCCGCCGACGCCGACGACTGGGGCCTCGTCGACGGGGGGTCGGCGTCGGTGACCTCCGCCGTCGGCACGGTGGTGGCCCCCGTCGAGGTGACCGATGCCGTGGCGCCGTCGGTCGTCAGCCTCCCGCACGGGTGGGGGCACGGCGCCCAAGGCACCCGCATGGCCGTCGCCAACGCCCACGCCGGCGTGAACTCGAACGTGCTCACCGACGGGTCGATCATCGACCCGCTGTCGGGCAACGCCGTGCTCAACGGCATCCCGGTCACCGTCGTGCCGGCCTGAGCCGGCGTCGATCGGGCCGGGACTGCCGGCGCGCGATCGCGCGAGGCTGCGGCGCATGCGCGACACGCTCGACCTCCCCGACGGCACCACGATCGACTACGACACCTACGGCGACCCCGACGGTCGGCCGGTGTTGGCCTGGCACGGCACGCCCTCGGCGTCGTCGATCTGGCAGCCGCTCGACGACGCCGCCCGCGCCGCCGGCGTGCGGTTGGTGGCACCCAATCGGCCCGGCATCCGGGGCTCGTCCCGTCTGCACCATCACGACGTGGCAGCGGCCTCGGCGTTGGGCATGGCCCTGGTTGAGGAGCTCGGCCTGGACGAGGTGGCCGTGCTCGGCTGGTCCGGCGGTGGACCGTTCGCGCTCGGTTGCGGCGCCGTCGCCGCCGATCGGGTGACGCGCATCGTGGTGGTCGCAGGTGTCGAGCCCCCAGGGCCCGACAGCGATCCGATCGATCGCGACGACGCCAAGCTCGAGGGCCGCGCCCACCATGCGCCGCTGCTGGCGCGCGCGGCGCTGGCGGTCGAGGCGGCGGCGTCGAAGCACGCGCCCGAGCAGGCGCTGGCGGCGATCACCAAGGAGCTGCCGCCGGTCGACGCCGCCGAGCTCGCCGCCTACCCGGGGTGGTCGGCGATGGGCTTCTTCACGGAGGCGTTCGAGCACGGCACCCGCGGCGTCGTCGACGACTACTGGTGCCTGTCGTCGCCATGGGGTTTCGAGCTCGCCGACGTGACGGCGCCGGTCCAGGTCTTCTGGGGCGACGCCGACACCGAGGTGCCGCGCAGCCATGCCGAGCACATCGCCGACGGCGTCGTCGACGGATCGTTGGAGGTGCTGCCCGGGCTGGGGCACTTCTGCGTGGTGGCCGAGGCGCCCCGCATCCTCGCCGCCACCGCCGGCTGAACGTCCGGCTGCGCGTCGGGCTGATCGTCTGGGACGGCGGCGGTCGGGCGTCGTCGTTCATGTATTTTCAGTGGTTTCTGGGTTGTGGTGTGCTGGTTGGGGTGCCAGCATGGAACGTATGTTCGGTGAGCGGTTGTTGGGTGAGGCGTCGGTGCGGGAGCTGCGCTTGGCGTTGGTGGTGGCCACGACCGA
>JAGQTE010000281.1 GCA_020439175.1 Acidimicrobiales bacterium
CAGCGGGTCCACGGCCGGGTAGATGCCCAGCGACGCGATCTGCCGGCTCAGCTCGGTGGTGGCGTCCAGGTGGGTGAACGTGGTGAACGGCGCCGGGTCGGTGTAGTCGTCCGCCGGCACGTACACGGCCTGCAGCGAGGTGATCGAGCGGCCGCGGGTCGAGGTGATGCGCTCCTGCAGCTCGCCCATCTCGTCGGCGAGCGTCGGCTGGTAGCCCACCGCCGACGGCATGCGGCCGAGCAGCGTCGACACCTCCGAGCCCGCCTGGACGAACCGGAAGATGTTGTCGACGAACAGCAGCACGTCCTGGCCCTGCACGTCACGGAAGTACTCGGCGACCGTCAGCGCCGACAGGGCGACCCGCAGGCGCACGCCGGGCGGCTCGTCCATCTGGCCGTACACGAGGGCGGCCTTCTCGATGACGCCGGACTCCTGCATCTCCAGCCACAGGTCGGTGCCCTCACGGGTGCGCTCGCCGACGCCGGCGAACACGGACACACCGCCGTGTTGGGTGGCGACACGGTTGATCATCTCCTGGATGAGCACCGTCTTGCCCACGCCGGCGCCGCCGAACAGGCCGATCTTGCCGCCGGCGAGGTACGGGGTGAGCAGGTCGATCACCTTGATGCCCGTGACGAACATCTGGGCCTTGGGCTCGAGGTCCTTGAACGGCGGCGCCTCCCGGTGGATCTCCCACCGCTCGGAGACCTCGCCGAGGTCGTCGGTGTCGAGCGGCTCACCGATCACGTTGAACACGTGGCCGAGCACGGCGTCGCCGACCGGCATCTGGATGCCGTGGCCCAGGTTGCGCACCGGCTGGCCGCGGCGCAGGCCGTCGGTCGGCTTCATGCACACGATGCGCACCCGGCTGTCGCCGATCTGCTGGGCGACCTCGGCCATGACCGGCGTGTCCTCGCCGTCCACGCTCACCGTCAGCTGGACGGCGTCGTTGATCTCGGGGAGGTGCCCGCGGGGGAACTCGACGTCGACCACCGGGCCGGCGATGGCGACGACGCGCCCGTCCTTGCGCTCGGTGGTGTTCTCGGTGACCGTCATGTTGGCTCCTGGGTGGGGTGACTCAGTGCATCGACCGCGCGGCGTCGCGCGGGTCGAGCTGCTGGGCGAAGGCGTGCGAGGGGTTGAGCAGGTCGGGCAGCAGGTCCTCGGCGGAGCCCTTGTCCTGCTTGAGGGCTTCGGCACCACTGACGATCTCCATGATCTCGGTGGTGATCGAGTCCTGGCGGGCACGGTTCATGACCCGCGTGAGGTTGATCTTGAGCTCCTCGGCGTTGTCCGTGGCGGCCTTCATGGCCCGCTGGCGGGCGGCGTGCTCGGAGGCCGAGGCGTCGAGCAGCGCCGAGTAGACGCGCGACTCGACGTAGCGCGGGAGCAGCTCGTTGAGGATGACCGTCGGCGACGGCTCGTAGTCGAGGTCGGCGGCGATGTGTGCCGCCTCGTCCTCGTCGACCTGCAGCGGCAGGAAGCGGCGCGAGACGGCTTCCTGCGAGGCGGCGCTCATGAAGCGCGTGTACACGAGGTTCACCGATGCGAGCTCGCCCGCCTCGAACTCCTCGCGGAACGCCCCGGCGATGTCACGCGCCTGGTCGTACGTGGGCCGGTCGGTGACGTCGAGGAACGTGCCGGCGATCTCGTAGCCGCGGTAGCGGAAGTAGCCCGTCGCCTTCTTGCCGACGACGACGAGGCGGTACGGGCGCCCGGCCGCCTTGGCGTCGGTGAGCTCTTTCTCCGCCAGGCGGATGATGGTCGAGTTGTAGGCACCGCACAGCCCGCGGTCCGAGGTGATCGCCACGACGCACGCCGTGGAGGCCTCGGGGTGCTCCCGCAGCAGCGGGTGCTGGGTGGCGGCGCCGGCGGCGACGAGGTCGAGGATGACCGAGGTGATCTCCTCGGCGTAGGGGCGCGCCTGCGCGGCCCGCTCCTGGGCCTTGACGACGCGGGTCGCGGCGATCAGCTCCATGGCGCGAGTGATCTTCTTCGTCGACTCGATCGTCTTGATCCGGCCGCGCAGGGCCCGTTCCTGACCTCCGGCCACGGACTACTCCTCGTCCTCGACGATGGTCGTCTCGACCTCGGGGAGCGTCGCCTCGGCACGGCCGCCGGCGAGCTCGGACTCGGTCTCGGCCACGGCGTCGAGCGGTGCGCCCGACGCCGAGGCGCTCGGCGCGAACTCGAGCTTCATCGCCTTGACGATCGTCTCCATGGCCGACTCGTCGAAGTCACCGGTCTCGCGGATCGAGGCCAGGAAGTCGGCGTGGCGGGCCCGCACGTAGTCGAGCAGGTCGTTCTCGAATCGCTTGATGTCGGCGACCGGCAGGTCGTCGAGGAAGCCCTTGGTGCCGGCGAACAGCACGACCACCTGCTCCTCGACCGGCATCGGCGAGTTCAGGTTCTGCTTGAGGAGCTCGGTGAGGCGGTAGCCGCGCTCGAGCTGGGCGGCCGACACCTTGTCGAGCTCCGAACCGAACGTGGCGAAGGCCTCGAGCTCGCGGAACTGGGCGAGGTCGAGCTTCATCGTGCCGGCCACCTTCTTCATGGCCTTGATCTGCGCGTCGCCACCCACGCGCGACACCGAGATGCCCACGTCGACGGCCGGGCGCACACCCGACTTGAAGAGGTCGTCCTGGAGGTACACCTGGCCGTCGGTGATCGAGATCACGTTGGTCGGGATGTACGCCGACACGTCGCC
>JAGQTE010000282.1 GCA_020439175.1 Acidimicrobiales bacterium
CTGGCCGCCGAGGCCGACGCCCTGCTCGCCGGTTCGCGGGCCGGGGCCATCAGCCACGAGCTCGCTCGCGAACTGGCGGTGCGCACCGTCGTCGGCTGGGGCCCGCTCCCGGTCACGGCCAAGGCCCTCGCCGAGCTCGGCCGGGCGGGCTGTGTCGTGCAGCCGGACTTCGTGACGACGGCCGGCCCGTCGATCGTCGACCCGGCGGGCCCGCTCACCGATGCGCCGGCGGCCGTCGCCTCGGCGGTCGCTGCCGTGCTGGCCGAGGTGGCCGACCACGAGCACGGTCCGCTGCTCGGCGCCTGTCTTCGGGCCGAGGCCTTCCTCGCCTCGTGGACCGCGGAGCGTCCGTTCGGGCGCCCGATCGCGTGACCGACGCCGCCCTCCGGACCGATCGCGCGATGCGCGCGAAGCCCGCCACTCGGCTGGGGACATCGGTCACATCCCGATGTGGTCCCCGGGCTGGTCGCTGCTTAGGCTCAAGGCCGTGACCGTGTCCGACGAGATCGGCCTCGTGTGGTTCCGCCGAGACCTGCGCATCGACGACAACCCGGCGTGGGCGGCGGCGACAGCGCAGCGCCAGTACGTGGTGCCGCTGTACGTCATCGACCCGCGGCTCATGGCGTCCGTCGGGCCGTACCGCCGCCGCCAGCTCATCGCCAGCCTCCAGGCGCTCGACTACGAGCTCGCCGAACGGCTCGGCGGCCGGCTGCTCGTGCGCACCGGCCGTCCCGAGGACCTCGTGCCGGAGGCGGTCGACGTCTTCCAGGTCGGCGGCGTGTACTTCAACGACGACGTCTCGCCGTTCGCCCGCCGGCGTGACGCCGCGGTTCGGGAACGCCTCGAGGTCCCGGTGCAGTCGTTCTACGGCAACCTCATCCTGCCGCCTGGCAGCGTGACCACGAAGAAGGGGACGGTGAGCCGGGTCTTCACCCCCTTCTTCAAGACGTGGCAGCAGACACCGTGGGACGAGTGGCCGACCCCGGGTGACGGGCCGACCGTGCTCGACGACCCCGGCGAGTTCGTGCCCCGCCTCGACGATCGGCCGCCGTTCTTCGAAGGTCCGGGCGAGGCCCGCCTGCGCCTGGCGGCCTTCCTCGACAAGGTCGACGACTACGACGACGAGCGGGATCGCATCGACCACGCCGGCACCTCGCAGCTCTCGGTCGACCTGCGCTTCGGCACGATCTCGGCCCGCGAGGTGGCGACGACGGTCGGCGACAGCACGGAGGGGCGCCGGGCGTTCGTCCGCCAGCTGGCGTGGCGCGACTGGTACGCCCACCTGCTCGACGTCGAGCCGACGATGGTCGATGCGCCGCTCAACCCCAAGTTCACCCGCCTGGAGTGGCTGGACAGCCCGGCCGACATCTCGGCGTGGAAGGGCGGTTTCACCGGGTATCCGATCGTCGACGCCGCCATGCGCCAGCTGCGCCAGGAGGGGTGGATCCACAACCGGCTCCGCATGGTGGTCGGGTCCTTCCTCTGCAAGGACCTGCTGGTCGACTGGCGCATCGGCGAGCGGCACTTCCGGCACCTGCTCGTCGACTTCGAGCCATCCCAGAACGTGGGCAACTGGCAGTGGGTCGCCGGGTGCGGTGCCGACGCGTCGCCCTTCGTGCGGGTCTTCAACCCGGTCACGCAGAGCCGCAAGTTCGACCCGACCGGTGCCTACCTGCGCCAGTGGGTGCCCGAGCTGGCCGCCCTCGGTCCCGATGCCATCCACGCGCCGTGGGAGGCATCGGACGAGGAGCTCGCTGCCGCCGGCATCGTGCTGGGTCGGGACTACCCGCGACCCGTCGTCGACCATGGCGAGGCGCGGGAGCGGGCGCTCATCGCCTACAAGTCGGTCGACGCGCCCGACGACGGCGCCTCGGCGCCCGACGACGGCGCCTCGGCGCCCGACGTGTCGGACGGGCCTGAGGCCGAGGCCGACGACGATCCCGTGGCCGACGGCGAACTCGACGCCGACTGACCTCGGCGCCGGCTGAGGCCGCCGGCTTCCGCCGCTCAGGCGTTCGGTAGGTCGAGCAGCCGCTGCACGGTCAACCGTACGGCGGCGGTGGCGTCATCGACCGAGACGCCCGCCTCACGCAGGTCGTTCCATGCCCCCCAGCCGAGCGCGGCTTCGAGAGCGTGGCGCACCGCAGCGACGTCGGCCGAGGCCAGGCGGTCGAGCTCGGGCGCGAAGACCACCGCCACCTCGCGGTTGCCGCGTGCGACGACCGCGGCCCGCGCCGCGCGCAGCTCGGGCGACCACGGCTCCTGCAGCAGCTCGGCACGCCGCACCGGCGTGATCCACTCGAGCATGGCGCACCGGCGTTCGACGAGGGCGTCGATGCGCCCGTCGAGCGGGAGGCTGCGGTCGACCGGCGTGACCTGCGCGTTCATCCGTTCGAACTGGCGCAGCGCGGCGGCCCGGAACAGCGACTCGAGGTCGCCGTAGTGGTGATAGATCAACCGCAGCGAGATGCCGGCGCGCTCGGCGATCCGCGTGGCGGTGGGTTGCAGATCGCCCTCCTCGATGAGCTCGAGGAGGGCGTCCACGATCGCCTGTCGCGTGCGCACGGCGCGTGCCGTGCGCCCGTCGACAGGCTCGGTGCCGGGGTCGTCTACGCGCCGAACCACGTCTGCATCTGCGTGGCGAACATCATGTCGCCGGCGAGCTTGAGCTTGCCGCCCATGAACGCCTGCATCCCGTCGAGCTGGCCGGCGATGAACCGCATGAAGTCGGGCAGCGCCAGGGCCAGCGTCAGGCGCGGGCTCTCCGCCGGGCCGGGGGTGGCGGTGCACACGCCGTTGTCCACGGTGACCGTGTACGAGGTCGTGCCCCCGCCGACGGCGATGTCCCACTGCACGACGGCCGACTGGCCGTTGGCCTTCGACGCGTCGAACTGCGACGACATGGCGCCGAAGATCTGCTCCAGCACGGCGTCGGCGCCGAGTGCCTCGACGAACGTGGTGATCTCCTCGTCCGACCGGCCCTCGAGCAGCTCGGCGAGCTGCTCACGGCTCTCGATGTTGATCTCGTCCTCGGCCATGGCGGCCCCTCCTTCTCGCCCCGGTCCCTCCGGTTGGTCGGCCATGGTGGCACTGATTGCACGCACCGTGCAATCAGTGCGTCGATCACCGTTCTGGTGCGGAGATCGCGTCGTCGATGGCGCGCCTTCGCTACCAGAACGGTGGTGTCGTCGGTCGTGGGCCGGTTCGTTGACGGCGCCGTCAGTAGGATCGGCGCCATGTCGGCTCCATCCGGTGCGGCGGCCCCCTCCGGCGGGGCGATGCGGCGGGCCGTCTCCGACGCCGACAAGGGGCGCCGTCGGGACGAGCTGCTGGCGGCGGCGCGCGACACCTTCGCCACCAAGGGGTACCACGGCACGACGATGGCCGACGTCGCCCGCGCCGCCGACCTGTCCTACGGCGTGGCGTACTGGTACTTCGACTCCAAGGACGACCTGTTCAAGGCGGTCATGAGCGCCGAGGCGGGGGCGCTGCGGGCCCGCATCGGGGCGTCGTTGACCGATGTGGCCCCCAGCGGCTTTCGCGAGGTGCTGACGGCTGCCGTCGCCGCCACCTTCGCCTACTTCGACGAGAACCCCGCTGCCGGGGTGCTGCTCTTTCGCGAACCGGTGGCGCTGGGCCACGACGTCGAGCGCCACCTGCTCGACATCTTCGAGGGGTTCATCGGGGCGCTCGGGCGGGGCATGGGCGCCGGTGCCGCCGACGTCGACGTCGCCGGCCGGCCGATGGCGTTGACGGCGTTCGTGGTGGCGACGCTCATCAGCTCGGTGGCGCTGCGGCGCTCGCGCACCGACGACGGCATGTCGGCCGACGAGGCTGCCGCCTACGTCGTCGGACTCGTCTTCGACGGGATCGGGCGCGTACCGTGAGCGACCACGAGGCGGCGGCCACGGCGCGCGAGGGGGCATGGGACGATCATGGGTGACGACGCCATCGACGCCCTGCGCGCCACCGCAGCCACCGCCGGCATCCGCCACCTCCACATCGTCGCCTGGCGAGATCTCGCCGACGTCGAGGCGGGCGGGTCCGAGGTGTATGTCGCCCGGCTCGCCGAGCGCTACGCCGCGGCCGGCATGGAGGTGTTCGTGCGGACCTCCTATGCCCAAGGCCATCGGCCCCGAGGCGAGCGCGACGGCTATCAGCTGCTGCGGCGCGCCGGGCGCAACATGGTGTTCCCCACGACCATCGTCGAGGAGGTCACCCGCCGTCACGGGCCGATCGACGCCCTCATCGAGGTCTGGAACGGTGTGCCGTACTTCAGCCCCATGTGGTTCCGCGGCCCAAACGCGGTGATCCTGCACCACCTCCACCAGGAGATGTGGGACCTCGTCCTCGAGTCTCCGCAGCTCGCCCGCATCGGCCGGTTCCTCGAGGCCCGCGTGGCGCCGTTGTTCTACCGGCGCACCCAGGTGGTCACCGACTCGCCGTCGTCGCGCGCCGAGATCGTCGACGTCCTGCGGCTCGACCCGGCCAGGGTGGGCATCGCCCCGCCCGGCATCGACGAGCGGTTCCGCCCGGCGACCGAGCAGAGCCCGACGCCGCTCGTGGTGGCCGTGGGGCGGCTCATGCCCGCCAAGCGCTTCGACGAGCTCATCCGCGTCGCCGCCGCCTGCAAGCCCGACCACCCCGACCTCGAGCTGGTGATCGTCGGCGACGGCTACGAGCGCGAAGCCCTGCTGGCCCAGATCGCCGAGCTCGGTGCCGAGTCGTGGATCCACTTGCCCGGCTTCGTCAACGACGACGACCTGCTCGACCTCTACCAGCGGGCATGGGTCGTGGCCTCGGCGTCGATGGCCGAGGGGTGGGGCATGACGCTCACCGAGGCGGCCGCCTGCGGGACGCCGGCCGTGGCGAGCCGCATCTCCGGGCACGTCGACGCGGTGGCCGACGGGCGCAGCGGTCTGCTGGCGGCCGACAGCGCCGAGATGGTGCGCCACCTCGACGCCGTGCTGGGCGACCCCGAGCTGCGGGCCCGCCTGCGCGCCGGCGCGCTGGAGCACGCGGCGCAGTACACCTGGGACGCGACAGCGCGGGCGATCTTCGATCGCCTCGTGGCGCGGTGACGGTCTTCCTCGTCGGCGCCGGCCCGGGCGATCCGGGTCTGTTGACCGTCCGCGGCGCCGAGGTCCTGCGCCGCGCCGACGTCGTCGTCTACGACCGGCTGTCGGTCGCCGCCCTGCTCGACCTGGCACCGCCCGCCGCCGAACGGATCCCGGTCGGCAAGGCGCCCGGGCGGGTCACGATGCCCCAGGACGACATCAACGCCCTCCTGGTCGCCCGCGGCGCGTCGGGGCAGACGGTGGTGCGGCTCAAGGGGGGCGACCCGTTCGTGTTCGCCCGCGGCGGTGAGGAGGCCGCAGCCCTCGCCGCCGCCGGTGTGCCGTTCGAGATCGTGCCCGGCATCACGTCCGCCATCGCCGTACCGGCTTACGCCGGCATCCCGGTGACGTTGCGCCACTCGTCGACGTCGTTCACCGTCATCACCGGCCACGAGGATCCCGACGCCACCACCGGCGTCGACTGGGAGGCGGCGGCGCGCCTCGGCGGCACGATCGTCGTCCTGATGGGCGTCGGCCGGCTCGCCGGCATCGTGGCGCGCCTGCGCGCCGGAGGCCTCGCCGGCGACACCCCGGTGGCGGCGGTGCGGTGGGGGACGCGACCTGACCAGACCACGGTGCGCGCCACGCTCGACACGATCCTGGAGCACCCCCTGGCATCCCCCTCGGTCATCGTGATCGGCGCCGTCGCCGCCCAGGACCTGGCGTGGTTCAGCCGCCGCCCGCTGCTCGGCCGCCGCGTCGTCGTGACCCGCACCCGGGCACAGGCATCGGAGCTGAGTGCCGCGCTGCGCGCCCACGGAGCCGAACCGATCGAGGTGCCCGTCATCGAGGTGGTGGCTCCCGACGACCCGGCGCTCCTCGACGCGGCCGTGCTCGCCTGCCGCGCCGGCGCCTATGACTGGGTCGTGCTCACCTCACCCAACGGGGTCGAGCGGTTCTGCGCCGCGCTGCGCGACGGGCGCGACCTCGCCGGTGCGCGCCTCGCCGCCATCGGACCCGGCACCGCCGCCGCGCTGGCCCGACAGCACCTCGTCGCCGACCTGGTGCCCGACCGCTTCGTCGCCGAGGCGCTCCTCGATGCCCTGGGTGCTCCGCCGCCGGGCGGGGGAC
>JAGQTE010000283.1 GCA_020439175.1 Acidimicrobiales bacterium
CTGCACCCGGTAGAGCGCACCGCCGTCGCGCCACATCAGGCCGCCGCCGGTCCGGAGCCCGGCGACGTCGTCGATGTCCATGAGCTCGCCGTCGATGCCGGCGAGCTGCTCGATCGTGGCAGTCGCCACGAGCACCGGGTCGTCGACGGCGACGATCCGGAGCATCGACACCAGGTCCCGCTCGTCGGCCACGGACATCCGGTAGGTCATTGTGGCCAGATGGCTGCGGTCGCCGGTGACCGGCGTCGCCGAGACGGCCCGCCAGCCGGCCACACCGTCGGCCGGGAAGCCGGCCCCGCCGTCGGCCGTGGCCAGGGCGTCGACGACGGCGGCGATGTCGTCGTCGGTCGCTCCGACCGTCGTGAAGGCCAGGGTGCCTCCGGTCTCGCTCTGGACCACGGTCTCGCGGTAGCTCGTCGGTTCGCTGCTCCCCCGCCGCACGGCCGGCCTCCCGGCGATCTCGGTGGCGACGGGAGCGCGCTTGATCGGGTCGGCGGCCGCCTCGTCCAAGGGTTCGTCGCTGAGCACGACCGCCATCGCCGGTGCGGACCGCCACTCGTCGGAGCGGCGCAGCTCGAGGACGAAGCGAGCCTGGTCGTCGTGCGGCGGACCGTCGACGATCACCGATGACCACAGGCGGGCCCGGTCGAGCAGCGCGGGATCGAACCCCCACCACGCCGGCGGCGCCGAGGGTGCGCTGACGAGCGTGGAAGCGGTCGGGACGGCGGTTGCCGGCGGCGCGGACGACGGTTCGGTGACGGTCGTCGGTGGCTCGGCCGTGAGGAGCTGGTCCCGGGTGGCGGCACCACGCAGCGCCAGCACGGCACCGCCGGCGACGACGACCAGCACCGCTGCCGCCGTCACGACACGGACGACGGCGCCGCGCCGCGCCTGGCGGGCGGCGCGCTCGGCGATGGCCGAGGTCGGTGGGGCGGCGATGTCGGGCCGCGCCGCCGTCAGCTGGGCGTAGCGGACCCGCAGCTCGCGGTCGAGCACATCGTGATCGCTCATGACGACAGCTCCTCTCGCAGTCGATCCTTGGCCCGGCTGAGGGCGGACTTGACCGAGCCCAACGGGATGCCGAGGGCCTCGGCGATCTCGGCGTCGGTCATGCCGAGCTGGTACCGCAGGACGATGACCTCGCGCTGGCGGGTCGGCAGACCGCGCAGCACGTCGAACAGGTGGTCGTGCTCCGCCTCGACCGACGCCTCGACCGGATCGGGTTGGCGGCGGGCCAGCCGACGGCGGCGCAGCACCTTCCGGCAGTTGTTGAGGACGCACACCCGCACGTACGCCACCGGGTGCTCGACGGTGGCGAACCGGCGGTAGAGGGCGGCGAACGCATCCTGCACGACCTCCTCGGCGAGGTCCCGCCGATCCACCAACGACCAGGCGAGGCGCACCATGTCGGGGTAGCTCGACTGGTACACGACGTCGAAGTCGGCACGAGTCGGCGCATCCTCCGATCGGCGGGCCGCCGCCTCGGTCATCGTCCCCTCACCACGCTGCACACCCTCAAGGATCCCCGAGACGCCCGATCGGTTCCCGACCGTGCCGGTCGCGCGTCGGCTACACGTCCACGATCACGGCCCCGAAGGCGGCGGACCGGTCCCGAACGTCCCTGGATCCGTGACGCACGCAGGCTCAACAACCGTGTCACAGCCATGCCGGCGGATCCGTTCGGCGTGCGCGTCGAAGGACCCGTCCGCCTCGACCGGAACGAAGCCGAGCATGTTGTAGGCGTAGCCGATGACGGTGCCGTCCGGCTCGTCGTACACCTCGACCTTGCCGGGCTGGACGACGCCGCCACCCCAGCGAATCCATCCGATGCGATCCATCAACCGTTCAGGGTGCAAAGCGTCGTCACCGAGGTAGGGCACCCAACCAGTGGCCTGTTGCGCCTCGATCGCCTCTGGAACCGATAGGCCTGCCGCGACCGCGCAGTTGCGCTCGGTCCACGTGCGCACCCCGTCGACGTCCCCGGACCGCAGCTGTTCGGCCAGTCGCTGGAACTGATCGTCGGCCGAGCTTGCCGGCGAAGGCTCCCGCTCGGTGAGCCGAGCCACGATCGGCGCCATCAACTCCTCGGATCGGGCGGGCACGTCGGCGGGATCGAGCTGTTCGAGCTCGTCGAGGACGGAGCTGGTGGAACGGCAGGCGAGCCGATACTCGAGGGTCACCACGAGTCGGACATCGGAGGCGTTCGGGTCAACCGATCGCAGGAAGGCCACCTCGACCGGATCGTGCTCGGCGAGCCACCCGGGGTACCGAGGGAGCTTGTCCGGGTAGACGTACTCCTCGGCGGACGGGTCGGGCGACGGCATTGTGCCGAGAGGCTGCCCTTGGACGTCGACCGTCGAGGAGGGCGACTGCGCCGCGCCCCATGCCAGACCGCCGATGACGATCACCACCGCCACCGCGACGACCGCCGGCACGACACGCAGCAGACGTCGGCGCCGACCCTGCTTGGCAGCAGCCGTAGCGAGCTGGTCGATTGAGATCGGTCCACCATCAGGGATCGATTCGAGCAACGACCGCATCTCGTCATCCATCGTCGACGCCTCCGTCGTAGCTGACGTGCAGTTCGCGCCGAAGCGCCGACCGCCCCCGGTGCAGGTGGACCTTCACCGTCGCTGGCGAGCACCCGATGAGCTCGGCGATGTCCCGGACCGGCAGGTCGTCGAGGTAGTGCAGCACGATCGCCGCCCGTTGCTGACGAGGCAACTGCTGCAGGGTGTTCCACAGGTCGGTGCTGGCATCACCCGCGCCTGCTCCGGATGCTGCGGCTGCGTCGCTGCGGTCAGGACCCAGCTCCGCCGCTCTCCGTGCGCGGTGGCGCGTCCGTACGGCACGGCGCACGGCGATGCGCCGAAGCCACGCGCCGACATCGTCATAGTCGCCGACCTTGGTCCAGCGCGCGTACAGCTCGGCGAAGCAGTCCTGGGCAATCTCCTGCGCCACCTCCCAGTCACCGGCGACGAGGTAGGCGGCGCGCACCACACGGCGGCACTCGCGTCGAAACACCTCGTCGAACTCGCTTCGGCGCCGGTCGGACCCATCCACGCTCACCACCCAACAACAGTCACGAGCCGCCCGCGAGGTTTACCGCAACCATCAACTCGGCAGCACCGAGAAGCTGTGCGACACCGCTCGCGATGGGACCGCGCAGCGATCGAGCGTGCAGATCGCGCTCGATATGCACCGAATCTGCCGGTTCGATTGCCTCCGGCCAGTTCGACGTGCGGAGCGGCTCGCATCGGCCGAGCGGCCGCGAAGCGCCTCAGCGGAGGCGGATGACGTTGCCGGTGACGAGATGGTTGGCCTGGGTGCAGAGCCACACGACGGTCGCGGCCACCTCGTCGGGCGTGGCGATGTGGTGGTGCTCGTGATCGCCGGCGACGAACGCCCGGACATCGTCGGTGATCCAGCCGGTGTCGGTGACCGGCGGGTACACGACGTTGGCGCACACGCCGTCGGCCGCCATCTCGGCCGCCGCCGACAACGTGTAGGAGATCAGCGCCGCCTTGGCCGCGCCGTAGGATACCTGGCCGGGGTAACCGCCACCGGTCCCGGAGGTCATCGTGACGATGCGGCCCCAGTCGGCGCCGCGCCGTCGGTGCCGATCGATGAGCTCGGCCATCAACAGCGCACCGGCCCTGGCATCGACCAGCAGCTGGGCGTCCGCCGACACCGCCGTCACCGGACGATCCCTGCTGCCGACGGCGTCCATGGCAGGGGCAGCGGCGACCCCGTCTGGTTCCGGGACCGGTGCGAACGTGTCGCGACGCCAGCCGGACGCGTTGTGCACCAGCACCGACACGGGACCGAGGGCCTCCTCAGCGGTGTCGAAGAGCGAGGCGATGACGGCCGGGTCGGCGAGGTCCGCCTCGATCGCCACCGCCTGACGACCCGTCGCCTCGATCGCCGCGACGACCTCCGACGCGTCGGCGGCACGCTGGGTGCCGTAGTCGTCCGGCAGCGACGGCGGCGTCGCCTCGGC
>JAGQTE010000284.1 GCA_020439175.1 Acidimicrobiales bacterium
AGCTCGACGCGCACGCGCAGCGGCGCCGAGGGATCGGTCGGCTTGACCACGACGTACTCGAGCGACGGCACCGTCACGGCCGACACCTTCCGGAGCGCCCGCTCCAGCTCGCTGAGGTTGAAGTAGCGCCCCTGCACGTCGAGGAAGTCCTTGAAGCGGCCACCCCAGAAGGCGCGCATCGTCGTCTCGCCGCATCCGCACGGCTGGCGCAGCACGAGCACGGCCTCCTCGAGGTCGTAGCGCACCAGGGCGTTGTCCCGGCCGAGCGTCGTGACGACGAGGTTGCCCCACGTGCCGTCGGGGACCTCCCGGCCGGTGCGCGGGTCGACGGCCTGCACGATGGCGAAGTCCTCGTGGACATGCCCGCCGGGGTCCACGCCGCACGGCCCGCCGGCGTAGGCGTAGCACTCGAAGCCGGCGGTCATGAACGGCAGGCCGCGCTCGTCGGCGCCGCGCAGCTCGAAGTTCGGCAGGCCCGTGCCGTCGAGGCCGAGCTTGGCCGCGACCTCGGCGAAGCGTCCGAGGCTGAACGCCACCATCGACACGTCGGGACGCACCCGGTGCCACATGCGCAGGGCCTGCTCGGCGAGCTCGTCGGTGTCGGGCGGGGCCACCCACAGGTTGAGCGCGCCGAAGTACTCGAGGCTCCCGGACAGCATCACGCCGCCGCCGTAGAGGTAGGCGGGGTGGGCGTGCGTGATGATCTGGCCGGGCCGCCAGCCGTTGCGCCACCAGGTGCGGGCGGCCGACTCGTACTCGACCCAGATGTCCTTGCGGGTGAGCAGCGCCACCGTCGGCGTACCCGTCGTGCCGGTCGACTGGCCCATGCGCACGCAGCCGTCGGCGGGAACGAACCGGTAGTCGCCCCACGGCGGCGACGCCGCCTCGCTGTCGCGCAGGTCCTGTTTGACGGTCGTCGGGATCGACGACAGGTCGTCGAGGGAGGTGATGTCGGCCGCGGCGGTGATGCCGGCGTCGGCCAGCTTGCGGGCGAACAGGTCGACCGGGGTGGTGAGCGCTCGGTCGACGAGGCGGTGCAGCCGGTCGAGCTGGAGCGCTTCGAGCTGGTCCCGTGGCATGGTCTGCACCTCGGGGTCCCAGAACTGCTGGTCCGGGTCCCGGGGCTCGGGCCCGAGCTGTCCGGTGTAGGTCGGCGGCATGCGTCGAGCGTACCGTTGCACCTGACGTTCGTGTCAGGTATCGAACCGAGGAGGCAGGTATGGCGGTCACGGTGGGCATCGACATCGGCACGACGTCGGTCAAGGCGGTCGCCGTCGACGACGACGGGCGGGTGCTGCGGCGCGCCCGCGTCGTGCACGAGGTGCGGATGCCGGGCCCGGGGGTGTTCGAGCACGACCCGGACCTGGCCTGGCGCGCCGGCGTGCTGGCGGCGTTCGAGGAGGTGCGCCAGGGCCTCGACGTCGTGGCCGTGAACGTGGCAGCGATGGTGCCCTCGCTGTGCGCCGTGGACGCCGACGGCCGGGCCCTCACGCCGGGGTTGCTCTACGGCGATGCCCGCGGCGGCGCGCCGTCGGGCGCCAACCCGTCCGAGAGCGGTGAGCTGCTCGGCTTCCTGCGCTGGTGCGCCGCCGAGGCGCCCGACGCCGTGGGGTTCTGGCCGGCGCAGGCGGTGGCGAACCACGCCCTGTGCGGGGTCGGCGCCATCGACTCGGTGACGGCCATGACGACGCTGCCCCTGTTCGACTTCACCGGCTGGGACCCGGCGGTGTGCGCCGAGGTGGGTGTCCGGCCCGAGCAGCTCCCCGCCATCGTCACGGGCACGACGCCGGCGGGTGAGACGTCCGACGGGGTTGTGGTCGGCGGCGGCACCATCGACGCCTTCGGTGAGCAGTTGGTGGCAGGTGCCGACCACGCCGGCGATGTGTTCGTGGTGCTCGGCACAACCCTGGTGCTGTGGGCCGTCGTGCCGGACTGGGTGGAGGTGCCGGGCCTGTGGACCGTGCCGCACACCGCGCCGGGCCTCACCCTGGTCGGCGGTGCCTCCAACGCCGGGGGCCTGTTCGTGAACTGGGCCCGGCAGCTGGCGGGCGACCCCGACGACGCCGAGGTGGCAGCGGCGAACGAGCCCCTGCCGTGGTGGGAGCCCTACGTGCGCGGCGAGCGCACGCCGCTGCACGACCCGCACCGGCGCGCCGTGTTGCACGACCTCGCCGTCGGCATGGGGCCGGGCCACGTGGTGCGCGCCGCCTACGAGGCGTCCGGGCACGTGCTGCGCCATCACCTCGACCTGGCCGGGCTGCTCGACGGCTCCGGCACCACGGGCCAGCGAGCCCAGCGGCTCGTGCTCACCGGCGGTGGGGTGCGGGTGCCGATGTGGCCGCAGGCACTGGCGGACGTGACCGGCCTGCCGGCCGACGTGGTAGCCGTCCCCGAGGGCGGCGCGGTGGGCGCCGCCTACCTGGCACGCGCCGCCGCCGGGCTGGAGCCGGACGCCTCCGGGGCAAGCCGGTGGGCGTCGACGGACCGCCGAGTCGAGCCAGACCCAGCGGTGCGCGACGCGGTGCTGGCGCGCTACGCCAGCTTCCGCACCCGCGCTGGTACCGTCGACCCTTCGTGACCCGCCGCCTCGCACCCGCCCTGCTCGGCATCGCCGTCGTCGCCGCCGTCGTCTCGGCGTGCGGCGATTCCGGCCCGCCTCTGTCGGATTGGGTCAACGACGCCGACACCATCTGTGCCGACCACCAGACCGAGGCCGACCTCGTCCGCCCGGTGCTGTTCTCGCCGCCGGTACCGGAGCTGCTGCGCAAGTCGTCCGAGCTGTCGAAGGCCGAAGCCTCGGAGCTGCGTGACCTGCCGGCGCCCGCCGGCGACGCCCGCATCCAGGCGCGCGACTACATCGCCACGCTCGACGAGCGGAACACGACCCTCGACCTGCTGGCCACCGGCATCGAGCTGTCCCAGGACGACGTCGACGACCTGACGACGCGCCTCGGTGAGCTGACGCAGGACGCCGCCGACAAGGCCATCGCCCTGGGCCTGGAGCAGTGCCGGGCCGGCGTCGACCTGTCGTCGAGCGGCGCGGGCACCGGCGGCGCCGGCGCCGCCACGCCGACCGAGGACCCGCTCACCACACCGTCGAGCGGACCGACGACCATCCCCAGCGAGTTCGGCACCGAGGACGGGGCCGAAGGCGCGGGCTGAGCGGTTCCCGTCGCTCAGGTGTCTGCGACGAAGGCGTCGAGCAACTCGGCCAGCTCGACCGGCTTGTCGCCCTGGATGGAGTGGCCGGCGCCCTCGACGACGGTGATGCGCACGTCGGGCTTGCGGCGTCGCAGCTCGGCGAGGTCCTCGTCGTCGACGACGGGCGAGTCGCCGCCTTGGAGGAACAGCATCGGCGCCTCGATGGCGCCGAACGCGTCCCACAGGTGCGCCATGCGCAGGTCGAGCTCGGCGAGGCGACCGGGGTCGAAGCGGTCGTAGCGCCACGTCCACGTGCCGTCGTCGAGCGGGCGGGCGTTGTGCAGCACCCCGCGGCGCAGCGACGCCTCCGAGCGGGTCGGGTTGAACAGGATCGTGCGCTCGAGGATCTCGTCGAACGACGCGAAGGTCTCGGGGCCGGCCACGAAGTTGGTGACGACCGATGCCTTCTCGTCGTTGACGCCGGGGGTGACGTCGACGATCACGACCCGATCGGCCAGGTCGGCGCGTCGGGCGACGGCGGCGGCGGTGGTGAGCCCGCCGAGCGACATGCCGACGACGGTGTCCGCCTCCGGCGCCACCTCGTCGATCACGGCGGTGACCTCGACGGCCAAGGTGTCGGGCCGGTAGTCCTTGTCGTCGCGCCACTGCGAGTGCCCGTGGCCGGGCAGGTCGATGGCGACGAGCGGCCGGTCCAGGGCGATCGCCACCGTGTCCCACGTGTGGGCGTTCTGGGCTCCGCCGTGCAGCAGCACCAGCTCCGGCGGACCGTCGCCCCACACCAGGGCGCTGACGGTGTGACCGCTCGGCGTCGTGACGTGCACGCGCTCGACGCGCGGCGGCGCGTCGGGATCGAACGGCAGGTCGTACTCGGCGGCGTTCTCGTGCAGCAGCCCGAACTCGTCGTAGTGCATGGCGGCGACCGTACCGGGCGAGCCGACCTGCCGGCTCAGATCCGCTCGGGTGCCTCGATGCCGAGCAGGTCCAGGCCCTGTGCCAGCACGCCGGCGGTCAGGTCGCACAGGTCGAGGCGGGACGCCCGCACCGCCTCGTCGTCGGCGCGCAGCACCGGGCACTGCTCGTAGAACGCCGTGTAGGTCTGGGCCAGGTCGAACAGGTAGGTGCACAGCCGGTGGGGGCGCATGCCGTCGGCCACCGAGGCCACGGCGCCGGCGAACGCCACGAGCTGCTTCGTCAGCTCGCGCTCGGCGGCGTGGGTGATCGTGACGGCGACCGGTTGGTCGGCGGTGGGAGGTTCGAGGTCGGCCTTGCGGAAGATCGACCGGGCGCGGGCGTGCGCGTACTGGAGGTAGGGGGCGGTGTTGCCCTGCAGCGACAGCATGCGGTCCCAGTCGAAGACGTAGTCGTTGACCCGGTCGCTCGACAGGTCGGCGTACTTGATGGCACCGACGCCGACGGCCTCGGCCACCTCGGCCTGCTCGGTGGCGTCGAGATGCGGGCTCTTGGTGGCGACGACCTCGGCGGCGCGGCCGATCGCCTCGTCGATGAGGTCGGCCAGCTTCACCGTCTCGCCGGAGCGGGTGCGGAAGATCTTGCCGTCGTCGCCGAGCACGGACCCGAACGCCACGTGCTCGGCGCGCGCCGGCGGCTCCAGCCACCCGGCCATCCGGGCGACGGCGAACACCATCTCGAGGTGCTCGGACTGGGGGGCACCGACGACGTAGAGCAGCCAGGTGGCGTCGAGGTCGAGCATGCGGAACCGGATGGCGGCGAGGTCGGTGGCGGCGTAGCCGTAACCGCCGTCGCGCTTGCGCACGATCAACGGGAGCGGCTCGCCCTCACGGCCGACGAAGCCCTCGGGGAAGACGCACTCGGCGCCGTCGTCGGTGACGAGCAGGCCCTTGGCCCGCAGCTCGTCGACCACGCCGTCGAGCAGCTCGTTGTAGGCCGACTCGCCCCGGTAGTCGGTGTCGGTCAGCGTCACGCCCATGCGGTCGTAGATCGAGCTGAAGTACAGCTCGGACTGGTCGACCAACAGCCGCCACAGTCGCAGCGTCTCGACGTCGCCCGCCTGCAGCGCCACCACGCGAGCCCGGGCCCGGTCGGCGAAGGCCTCGTCGCCGTCGAACTTGGTGCGGGCCTGCTTGTAGAAGCCGTTGAGGTCGCCGACGCTCAGCTCCGTCGCCGCCTCCTGCTCACCGAGGTCGAGCAGGTGCTCGATCAGCATGCCGAACGGGGTGCCCCAGTCGCCGAGGTGGTTGTGGCGGATGATCTCGTTCCCCAGGAACCCCAGCGTGCGGGCGAGGGCGTCGCCGATGACGGTCGAGCGCAGGTGGCCGACGTGCATCTCCTTGGCGACGTTCGGCGCCGAGTAGTCGATGACCACCCGCTCGGCCGGCTCGGCCGCCGGGACGCCGCGCCGCGGGTCGCGCAGGTCGGCCAGGCAGCCGGCCAGGTAGGCGTCGTCGAGGGTCACGTTGATGAAGCCGGGGCCCGCCACCTCGAGCTGCGAGGCGATGCCGGCGAGCTCGACCTCGGCCAGGAGCTGGTCGGCCAGCTCGCGGGGGTTGCGGCCGAGGCGCTTGCCGAGGGCCATGGCCGAGTTCACCTGGAAGTCGGCGTGCTGGCTCGGGCGGATGACCGGGTCGGCGCCGGCGAGGCTCGGATCGATGCGCTCCAGCGCCTCGGCGAACCGTTGACGGAGCAGGAGCTGGGGATCGGCCATCGCACGATTCTCCGCACCCGCCGCGCGACCGGTCAAAAGGGATCGGGGTCACGCCACTGCGCCGGCCAGGCCTCGGATATGACACGATCGTCAGGTCATGGGGACCCTGGGGATCAGCGACGAGCACACGGAGCTGCACCGTGCGGTGCGGCGCTGGGCGCAGCATCGGGTCGATCCGGCCGAGGCGAAGGCGATGCTCGACGCCGACGGCGGCATCGTGCCGCTGCCGTCATGGTGGGCGGAGCTGGTCGACGCCGGCTGGCTGCGCGTGCACCTGCCCGTCGACGTGGGCGGCGACGGCTACGGCCTCGGCGAGCTGGCCGTCGTGCTCGAGGAGCTCGGTGGCGTCTGCGCGCCGGGCCCCATCCTGCCGACGGTCACCGTGGCAGCGGCCTTGGCGGCGTGGGGCGGGGCCGACCTGGTGCCGGCCCTGGCGGCGGGCGAGGCCATCGGCGCCATCGGCTGCGCGCCCGAGCGCGACGGCGTGGTGCGTCCGGTGCTCGGCGCCTGCCACGCCGAGGTGTTCCTGCTGGAGCGGGCCGACGGGTGGGCCGTGTTCGGCGCCGACGACGTCACGGTCGAGCCGCTCCGCGGCGTCGACGGGGCACGCGACCTCGGTGCGGTGACCGTCACGGGTGCGGGCCGGCCGCTCGCCTCCGGCGCTGCGCCCGACCGGCTGCTCACGGTGCTGGCGGCGGCGGAGCTGGTGGGCTCGGCGCAGTGGTGCGTCGACACGGCGGCGACCTACGCCTGCGAGCGCGTCCAGTTCGGACGCCCCATCGGGCAGTTCCAGGCGGTCAAGCATCGCTGCGCCGACATGCTGCTCGCCACCGAGGCGGCGCGCGCCGTGACGTGGGACGCCGTGCGCGCCCCGCTGACCGACGCCGTCGGCGAGGGCGAGCTGGCGGCGGCCATCGTCGGTGCCGTCGTGCCCGACGCCGCCCGCCGGGTCCCCGAGGACTGCATCCAGGTGCTCGGCGGCATCGGCTACACGTGGGAGCACGACGCCCACCTGCACCTGCGACGGGCCCTGGCGACGGCGCAGCTCGTCGGCGGTGCCGCCCGGTGGCGTCCCGAGGTGGCCCAGCTCGTCGGGCAGGGCGTGCGCCGTTCGCTGGCCGTCGAGCTGCCGTCCGAGGCCGGCGCCGTGCGGGCCGAGGTGCGTGCCTTCGTCGCCGAGACCCAGGCGCAGCCCAAGGAGACGTGGAACGCCGCCATGGCCGAGGCCGGCTACCTCGTGCCGTACTGGCCGGCGCCGTGGGGGCGCGACGCCTCGCCGATCGAGCAGCTCGTCATCGACGAGGAGTTCGCCGCGGCACGGTTGCGGCGGCCGCACCTGCAGGTGGGGGCGTGGGTGCTGCCGACGATCATCGCCCACGGCACCGATGAGCAGCAGCAGCGCTGGCTGCCCCCGACGCTGCGCGGCGAGGCGCTGTGGTGCCAGCTGTTCTCCGAACCGGGGGCCGGGTCCGACCTGGCGTCGCTCTCCACGCGGGCGGTGCGCGACGAGGCCGGCGGCGGGTGGCGCATCACGGGCCAGAAGGTGTGGACGACGATGGCCCACATCGCCCAGTGGGGGATGCTCGTCGCCCGCACCGATCCCGACGCCCCCAAGCACGACGGCATCACCGCGTTCGTCGTCGACATGGCGTCGCCCGGCATCGACATCCGCCCGCTGCGCGAGCTGACCGGCGCCGCGCTGTTCAACGAGGTGTTCTTCGACGGCGTCTTCGTACCCGACGACTGCGTGATCGGCACCGTCGGCGGCGGCTGGGAGGCGGCGCGCACGACGCTGGCGAACGAACGCGTCTCCATGGGCTCGGGATCCTCGTTCGGGCCCGGGCTCGAGGTCGTGCTGGCATCGCCGGTGGCGGCGGAGCACCCGGACCGGATCGGGGAGCTCGTCGCCGAGGCGCACGCCGTCGCCGTGCTGGGTCTGCGGGCGACGCTGCGGGCGTTGGCGGGCGCCGAGCCTGGCGCCGAGTCGAGCGTGCGCAAGCTCCTGGCCACCTCGCACGAGCAGCACGTCCAGGAGATCAGCCTGCTGCTGGCCGGGCCCGACGGCGCCGTCGACGCCGGCGAGGCGGCCCTGTGGATCGGTGGCTTCCTCGGCAACCGGGCGCTGTCGATCGCCGGCGGCACGTCGGACATCCAGCGCAACATCGTCGCCGAACGCCTCCTCGGCCTCCCCAAGGACCCGTAGCCGTCACATCCGGTGGGTTACAGACTGCGGAGCTGGGCGCGCAGGTCGGTCTTGCGGACCTTGCCCGACGGCGTGCGCGGGAGGTCGGCGACGACCACCAGCTCCTCGGGCCACTTCTGCTTCGCCAGCCCGGCGTCGGCGAG
>JAGQTE010000285.1 GCA_020439175.1 Acidimicrobiales bacterium
GGCGTCGGCGACGGCTCGAGCATGGCGATGGCCTCCTGCCAGCCGGCGGGGTTCTTCGCCAGCAGCATGCGCACCTCGGCGCCGGCGATGGTCGCCGTGCGGTAGCGGCCGGCGACCGTGGCCACCGTGCCCATCGCCGCGGCGGCGTCGTCGAGGTCGGCACCGGCGTGGGCGGCGGCGACGAGCACCATGGCGGCGTTGGCCAGGTTGACCCGGCCGGGCAGCGACAGCGTCACCTCGACGGGCGGGCCTTCGGGACGTTCCACCACGCCGTGTGCGCCGCCGGCGACGCCGTCGGGCGCGTTGTCGTCGACGACGAGCCGCCAGGCGGGCGACGGCCGGGCGAAGGAGCACCCGGTGCAGGACCACCCGTCGTCGGCGAAGGCGATGCGGCCGGCGCACGATGGACAGCCGGCGGCGTCGAGCATCCAGCCGCCGCCCGTGCCGACCCACACGACGTCGCCGTCGGGCACCTCGCCGGCGGCCCACACCACGAGCGGGTCGTCGGCGTTGGCGACGACGGGCGCCGGGTGCAGGCGGCCCAGCGCGGCGCGCCACGTGTCGGCGATCTTGCGGACCTCATGGCTGCGGTCGAGCTGGTCGCGGCTGAGGTTCAACAGCACGACGCCGGCGGGCCCGACCTGTTCGAGCACGGGACCGAGCCAGCGCTCGTCGACCTCGAGCGCGGCGAACGGGGCGTGCGGGGCGCTGCCGAGGGCGGCGACGACGCCCGGCGCCATGTTGGCGCCGAGGTGGTTGCTGGCGACCTCGCCGAGGGTGCCGAGCGCAGCCGCCAGCAGGCGCGTCGTGGTCGTCTTGCCGTTGGTGCCGCTGACGAGCGTCGTGCGGCGCCCCGCCGCCAACCGGGCCAGCAGGTCGGGGTCGAGCGCCAGCGACACGCGCCCCCCGATGACCGATCCCGTGCCGAGCCCCGTCAGCTTCGACGCGCCGGCGACGGTGCGGCCGGCGCCCACGGCGAAGCGGCTGCGCAGCGGCGGCCGGGGCGGCGTGGTCGGCGAGGCGGTCATGGTGCGACGAATCGTACTGACCCGGCCACGACACCAACGCGGGCCTCGGTGCGGCTCGTGCCGGTGGGGGACGGATCGGCCACGTCTGCGGAAGGGTTTTGGTTTAACTCACTTTGAGCATAAGATGACGCTGTTCACGTCACCCGACCGCCGGATCGCTCCGACCGGCAGGGCGGGTCGAGGAGGTGGTCATGAGCATCGGCGGCTACGCACACGACGCGTCGGGCGATGTCGTGCCCCGTTCGAAGGCGCGGCCGTCGGTGGTGCACACCGACGCCACGGCGGCGGTGGCGGCCGACGCCGAGATCGCCCAGATGAGCGAGGCGGACCTGCTCGCCGGCATCGACCGCCTGCGCACCGAGCGCGACGCGGTGATCCTGGCGCACAACTACCAGATCCCCGCCGTGCAGGACCTGGCGGACTTCGTCGGCGACTCGCTCCAGCTCAGCCAGCAGGCGGCCGCCACCGACAAGTCGGTGATCGTCTTCTGCGGTGTGCACTTCATGGCCGAGACCGCCGCCATCTTGAGCCCCGACAAGACGGTGCTCATCCCCGACGCCGAGGCCGGCTGCTCGCTCGCCGCCAGCGTAACCGCCGACGAGGTCATCGCCTGGCGCGACGAGCATCCCGGCGGGGTCGTCGTCAGCTACGTCAACACCAACGCCGACGTGAAGGCCGTCAGCGACTACTGCTGCACGTCGGCCAACGCCATCGACGTGGTGCGCTCGGTGCCCGAGGGACGCGACATCCTGTTCCTGCCCGACATGTTCCTGGGCCTGTGGGCCGAGCGAGAGTCGGGCCGCAAGCTGCACCTGTGGCTGGGCGAGTGCCACGTCCACGCCGGCTTCCGACCCGAGCACGTCCTCGAGGCGCTCGACGCCCACCCGGGCAGCGACCTGCTGCTGCACCCCGAGTGCGGGTGCGTCAGCCAGTGCATGTACCACGTCGCCGAGGGCGACATCCCCGCCGACCGCACCCACGTGCTGTCGACCGGCGGCATGGTGCGCTACGCCCAGACCACCGAAGTGCCCGTCGCCATCGTCGGCACCGAGACGGGCATGCTCCACCGCATGCGGGCGGAGAACCAGCGCACCGACTTCCTGCCGCTGAGCGAGTCGGCCGTGTGCGAGTACATGAAGACCATCACCGTCCCGAAGGTGTACCGGTCGCTGCGCGACATGGTCGACGTGGTCACCGTGCCGGCCGACGTGGCCGACAAGGCCCGCCTGGCGATCGACCGCATGGTCGCCACCGTCCCGGCCTGACGGCGCGCCTGCGGCCTCAGTGTCCCGCCCGCCGCGACGCCGGCAGGTCAGGCGGCGGGTTCGGCCCAGGGGTAGGCGTCCATCACCCAGTCCAGGCTGCGGAACGCCACCGTGGCCGCGGGGCGGACGACCAGCGGATCGACCAGCGGCAGGAGCGGCAGCCACAGCTCGCGGCGCACGCGGCGCGGCAGCATGCCGACGGCCGCGGCCGCGATGACGCCGTACGCCGGCCGGGCGTGCAGCGGCAGCGGCGGTGCCAGCAGGAACCGTGCCGCGGCGCGGGCCTCGGGCGTCGGCATCAGCTCGGAGCGCATGACGCGGAAGTAGTGCCGCAGCTCGTCCACCGACGTCGCCGCCGGTTCGGCGCCGAACAGGTCGCACACGACGGCCCACTCGGCGACGTAGCGGTCCGCCTCGGCGTCGGTGAGCTGTCCGTTGCCGTAGCGCCGGTACGCCCGCAGCATCGAGTCGACCAACGTGTGGTGCACCCACGTGAGCAGGTGCGGGTCGTTGGCGGCGTACGGGCGCCCGTCGGGTGCGATGCCGACGACGCGCTCGTGCACGGCCCGGACGGCGGCGACGGCGGCGCGGGCGTCGTCGACCGTGCCGTACACGACCGTGCCGAGGTAGGCGGCGGTGCGAGCGAGGCGCCCCAACGGGTCCTCGCGGTAGGTCGAGTGCTCGGCCACGCCCGCCATCGCCAGCGGGTGCATCGTCTGCAGCAGCAGGGCGCGGACCCCGCCCGCCAGCAGGCAGTGGTCGCCGTGGACCTGCCACGTGACCGAGTCGGGCCCGAACAGGCCGCCGTCGGCCGCCGCCATCCGATCCTCGAGGCGTGCGCGCGTCGGGCGTTCGTCGCCGACCACGATGCGGGTCACCTCGAGGGCGAGCTCGCGACGCGCCGGGCGCGTGATCCCGTCGACCACCGTGCCGGGCAATCGCTGCAGCGCGTCGAGCATGCCGTCATTGTGGCCGCGTCGGCGGTGCCTGCGTGGCCAACCACTCGGTGATCGCCGTCAGCAGCGGTCGGTCGTCGTCACGGATGTCGAGATGGTGCACCCCGGCGGCGGCTGCGGCCCCGGCGTCGGCGTCGGCATCGCCGATCAGCAGGGCGCGGTGCGGCGCCACCCCGCCGAGCCGGCGCAACGCCTCGACCACGGCGGCCGGGTCCGGCTTGGCGACCCCGACGTCGACCGAGGTGACCACCACGTCGAGCTGGGCGTCGAGGCCGCTCGGGCCGAGCAGGGACCGGACGTCGGCCTCGACCATGACGGCGGTGTTGGTCACCGCAGCCGTCGGCACGCCGGCCGCCCGCACGGCGCGCAGG
>JAGQTE010000286.1 GCA_020439175.1 Acidimicrobiales bacterium
GCGCGCCTCGGTGGCGTCGGCCGACGTGGTCACGTTCACCTCGTCGTCGACGGTCGAGCACTTCGTGGCGGCGTTCGGCACGGCGGCGCTCCCGCCGACGATCGCCTGCATCGGTCCCGTCACCGCGGCGACGGCGCGCGCCCACGGCATCGACGTCACCGTGGAGGCGGGCGAGCACACGATCGCCGGGCTCGTCGCCGCGCTCGTCGCGCGGCTCGGCCCCGACGGTGCCGCCCCCGGCGACTCCTAGGATGGCGCCGTGATGTTCCCCGAACGGCGCATGCGCCGCCTCCGGCGCACTCCGGCGCTGCGCCGCCTCGTCGCCGAGACCCGGCTCGGCGTCGACGACCTGATCGCCCCGGTGTTCGTGCGTGAGGGGATCGACGCCCCGGTCCCCATCCCGTCCCTCCCCGGCGTCGTGCAGCACACCGTGCCGTCGGCGGTCGACGAGGTCGACCGGCTCGTCGGTCTCGGCATCAGCGGTGTCATCGTCTTCGGTGTGCCCGAGCGCAAGGACGCCACGGGCTCGGGGGCGTGGGACCCCGACGGTGTGGTCCAGGTGGCGTTGTCGTCGATGCGTGACCGCGTCGGCGACGCCGTCGTGCTGATGGCCGACCTGTGCCTCGACGAGTACACCGACCACGGCCATTGCGGACTGGTGCGCGCCGATGGCGCCGTCGACAACGACGCCACGCTCGAGTGCTACGCCCGGGTCGGCCTGGCCCAGGCGACCGCCGGCGCCGACGTCGTGGCCCCCAGCGGGATGATGGACGGCCAGGTCGCCGCCATCCGCGCCGCGCTCGACGCGGCCGGCAACACCGACACGGCCATCCTGGCCTACGCCGCCAAGTACGCCTCGGCGCTGTACGGACCGTTCCGCGACGCCGTCGACGTCACCATCGCCGACGGCGGCGACCGGCGGGCGTACCAGCAGGACCCGCGCAACGTGCGCGAGTCGCTGACCGAGGTGCGCCTCGACGTCGACGAGGGCGCCGACCTGGTGATGGTGAAGCCGGCCCTGGCCTACCTCGACGTCGTCGCTCGCGTGCGGGACGCCGTCGACGTGCCCGTGGCGGCGTACCACGTGTCGGGGGAGTACGCCATGGTGCACGCCGCCGCCGCCAACGGCTGGATCGACGGCCCGGCGGTGATGCTCGAGCACGTCAGCGCCATCAAGCGCGCCGGCGCCGACCTCATCCTGACCTATGCCGCCGCCGACCTCGCCGAGGTGCTCGCATGACCGATCCCACCAACGAGGCCCTGTTCGCTCGCGCCCAGGCCGTGATCCCGGGTGGGGTGAACTCGCCGGTGCGCGCCTTTCGCTCGGTCGGCGGCACGCCGTACTTCGTCGCCAAGGCCGAGGGCCCCCACGTGTGGGACGTCGAGGGCAACCGCTACCTCGACCTCGTCCAGTCCTACGGCGCCATCATCCTCGGCCACGCCCATCCGGTCGTGATCGACGCCGTGCTGTCGGCCGCCGCCGACGGCACGTCGTACGGCGCGCCCACCGAGGGCGAGGTCCTGCTGGCCGAGGCCATCGTCGA
>JAGQTE010000287.1 GCA_020439175.1 Acidimicrobiales bacterium
CGCCGTTCGCCTCGGTGCCGGCGGCGTCGCCCGCGGCGCCAGGTGCGGTGGACCCGGCCCGGTGCGCCGTCGCCTCCAGGCGCACCCGCAGCTGACGGTTGCGCGGCTCACGCTCCTTGAGCCACACGACGATCGGCGTGGCCACGAAGATCGACGAGTAGGTGCCGGCCAGGAGGCCGATGGCCAGGGCGATGGCGAACTCCTGCAGCGTGACGGCACCGAGGATGCCCGAGCCGACGACGAGGATGCACAGCACCGGCAGCAGCGACGTGACCGAGGTGTTGATCGAACGCAGCAGCACCTGGTTCATCGACAGGCTGGTCATGTCGGTGTAGGTCATCCGAGACGCCAACCCGGTCCGGCCCTGGTTCTCCTGCACCTTGTCGAACACGACGACCGTGTCGTAGATGGAGAAGCCCAGGATCGTCAGGAAGGCGATGACCGTCGGTGGGGTGACCTCGAACTGGAACGCGGCGTACACGCCGACGCTGACGATGACATCGTGCACCACGGCGGCGATGGCGCCGGCGGCCATCTTCCACTCGAGGCGCAGGGCCAGCCACCCGAACACGGCCAACAGGAACAGCACCAGCGCCCGGACGGCGGCAGCGGTGATCTCCGAACCCCACGACGGTCCGACGCTCGAGACGTTGACCTCCTCGGGCGTGGTGTTGCCGAGCTCCGCCAACGTGGCACGCACCGCGTCCTGCTCGTCCTGCGCCTCCGTCGAGGCCTGCACGCGCAGCGTGTCGCTGCCCACGATCTGGATCTTGGCGAACTCGAGGCCGAAGGGCGCCAGCGCCTCGCGGGTCTGCTCGACCGTGACACCGGGGGCCTTGACCTCCCAGGAGATGCCGCCCGAGAACTCGATGCCCAGGTTCAGCCCGCGAGTGAACAGCGCCACGACGCTGAGCACGATCAGGATCCCGGAGAGGATGAGCCCGCGCTTCCACCACGGCACGAAGTCGATCTCGGACTGGCCGCGTAGCAGGCGGCCCACCGCGCTCACAGCACCGCTCCGTCGTCGTCGGCCGTCGCGGACGGCGCCTCGGCGCCCACACCGGCCATCGCCGGGGAGGTGCCCCGACGGCGGGCGTCTCGCCCGACGGCACGCTCGTCGTCGTTGGCCGGCAGGCCGAACCAGCCGGGATGGCGGTCGCAGAGCTTCGAGCGCACGGCGATCGCCACCGTCGAGCGCATGAAGAAGTACGAGGCGATCAGGTCGAGCACCGTGAACAGGCCCATGAAGAAGGCGAAGCCGCGCACCGGACCGACGCTCAGCGCCCACAGGAGCACGGCACCGATGATCGAGGTGCCGTCCGCCTTGAGGATGGTCGAGAAGGAGCTACCGAACGCCTTGTCGACGGCGGACCGGCGCGTCCGCCCGTTGCGGATGTCTTCCTTGAGGTGCTCGTAGTAGACGATGTTCGAGTCGACCGAGACGCCGATCGACACGATGATGCCGGTGATCCCGGCCAACGTCAGCGCCAACCCCTGCGACGAGCCGAGGTAGGAGATGACCGCCCACAGGATCGCCATCTCGAGGCCGAGCTTGGCCATGGCGAGGAGGCCGAGCAGCCGGTAGAAGGCCACCATGAACAGCGTCACCAGCACCAGCGCCACGGCTGCCGAGACGAGCGCGGCGTCGAGCGCGTCCTGACCGAGCGTGGCCGACACCGACTGGACCTGCTGCACCTCGAGCGCCACCGGCAGCGCGCCGTAGTTCAACACCAAGGCCAGCTGACGGGCCGAGGCCTCGTCGAAGTTGCCGCTGATGGTGATCTGGTCGGCCTGGAAGGGGGTGAACGCCGCCTGCTCGGGCTGGATCTGGGGCGCCGAGATGACGGCGCCGTCCAGGGTGATGGCGAGCTGCCCCGTGGGGCAGGTGGCGCTGGGGGGCTTGCACTGCGCCGCGGCGGCGTTGAACAGGTCGATGCCGTCGGCACCGTCCTTGAAGCGCACGTTCACGGCCCACTCGCCGCTCTGGTTGATCGTCGCCGACGCCCCTTGCAGCGCCTCGCCGGTGAGCAGCACCGGACCGAGCTGGTAACGGACCTCGACCTGGCGGTCGGGTTCGCCCGGCGGCTTGTCGTACTGCGGCAGCACGACGGTCTGGGCCTCGTCCGTGTCCTCGTTCGGCGGCGTCGTCGGCAGGTTCGTCCCCGCACCTGGCTGACCGGCCTGCGAGGCGATCTGCTGCTCGAGCAGCTGCTGCTGCAGCGCCGGGTCGAGGGTGGTGCTGGGAGCGACCGGCCCGGCGGCCGTGGTCGGCGGCACGGTCTCCGTCACCGTGGACGGCGTGTCCTGCATGCCGGCGGCGGACTCGCCCTCGACGGCGGCCATGCCCTGCTCGTCGACGCTCGGCGTCGGCTCGATGGCATCGGTCGGTGTCGTCGTCGCCGACGGATCGACGGCGGACGGCTCGCTCGTCGGGTCGCCGGTGGTGGCCGTCGGGTCTCCCGGCACCGTCGTGCCGGCGGTCCCGTCGGGTGTCGTGCCCGGCGTGGTGCCGTCGGTGGTCTCAGCCTCGGGCGGCAGCGTCTGGAGCACGGCACGGAAGCGGACCTCGGCGGTCGTGCCGACCAGCTCGAGGGCCTGGTCGGCGTCGCGCACGCCGGGGATCTGCACGAGGATGTTCTGCCCCTGGAGCGTGATCTCGGGCTCGGCCACGCCGATGGCATCGATCCGGCTGCGGATGATGTTGATGGCCACCTCGAGGTTCTCCTGGCTGGTCTCCTCGGTCGGGGTCAACACCACCGAGAGGCCGCCCTGGAGGTCGAGGCCGAGCAAGGGCTTCCACTCCTGGCGCCAGGTCAGGCCGAGCATCGTCGCCACGATGACGACCAGGACGATGATGGGGCGCCAGGCGTTGCGCTTCACGCCGCCGCCTCGTGCCCGTCTCCGGCATCGGTGCGTGCCGTGTCGACGTCGGCATCGACCACCTCGGCGACGGCGCGGGTGTCCACCCGTACGACGACGCCGGGCGCGATCTCGACCTCGGCGACCCCGCCGTCGATCGCCACGATCAGACCGTGCAGCCCGCCGGTGGTGATGATCCGCTGACCTGCTGCCAGGCCCGCCACCAGCGCATCGTGCTGCTCGTTGAGCCGCTTCTGGGGCAGCACGACGACGAACCAGAAGAGTCCGGCGAAGATCGGCAGGAGGAGGATCGGCAGCAGCATGGCAGAGGATGGCCGCCCGTCGGGCGAAACGTGAGCACGTTAGCCCTTGCCGACAGAGGCGCTGACGCACCCCGCAGCGCCGGGTCCCGGACCGCTCATTTCCAGTTGGCGCGCACCTCTCGGATGAGGTCGTCGACCGTCCCGGCGAACACGGCGGCACGGGCGGACTCGACCAGGCGCAGCAGCCACCACACGTTGTGGACGGTGAGGTGACGCGCCGCCGTCGGCTCGGCGACGAGCAGCAGATGGCGCAGGTAGCCGCGCGACCAGCGAGCGCAGACGGGGCAACCGCACGTCGCATCGAGCGGGCCGTCGTCGCGGGCCCACCGGGCGTTGCGCAGGTTGACCCGGCCGGCGCCGGTGAGCAGCGTGCCGTGGCGGGCGAGGCGCGTCGGCAGCACGCAGTCGAACAGGTCGACGCCCCGAGCGATCGCCTCGAGCATGCCGAGCGGGTCGCCGACACCCATCAGATACCGCGGCTGCTCGACGGGCAGCACGGCGGTCGCCGCCGCCAGCGCCGGGAGCATCTCGGCCCGAGACTCGCCCACGGACAGACCGCCGATGCCGTAGCCGTCGAACCCGATGGCGACGGTGCGCTCTGCGGCCTGACGCCGCAGCGCCTCGTCGACGCCGCCCTGCACGATGCCGAACAGGGCCTGGGTGCTCCCCTCGCTGCGACGCTCGTCCATGGCCCGCCGGGCCCGCTCGGCCCACGCTGCCGTGCGGTCGACGGCCGCCTGCACGACGGCGGTCGGCGACGGGAGCGGTGGGCAGACGTCGAGGACCATCTGGATGTCGGCACCCAGCAGCGCCTGGATGTCGACCGCGGTCTCCGGCGTCAGCTGGTGGGTCGAGCCGTCATAGGTCGACCGGAACTGCACGCCCGCGTCGTCGACCTTCGGACCGAGCGAGAAGACCTGGTACCCGCCGGAGTCGGTCAGCAGGTGCCCGGACCAGTCCATCATCCGGTGCAGGCCGCCGAGGTCGGCCACGACGTCGGCACCGGGCCGCAGCATCAGGTGATACGTGTTCGCCAGCACCACCTGCGGCCCCAGCAGGTCGAGGTCGTCCGTGCCGAGTGCCCGCACGGCGGCGCGGGTGCCGACCGGCATGAAGGCGGGCGTGGCGATCGTCCCGCGCGGCGTCGCGATGGTCGTGGCGCGCGCTGCGCCGTCGGTCGCCTCGACCGTGACCGACACCGGCGACGCGGCACCGGCGCTCACGACCCCGCCGCCTCGGCCGACTGGCTGGTCGCCTCCCCGATCTGAGCCCCGGGCGTGGCCCCGTCCGCGGTGCGCGTCAGCAGCATGGCATCGCCGAACGACAAGAAGCGGTAGTCCTCGGCGAGCGCCGAGGCGTACAGCTCGCGCCACCGCGGGCCGACGAAGGCGTCGATCAGCACGAGCAGCGACGACCGGGGCAGGTGGAAGTTGGTGAGGAGCAGGTCGACGACGGCGAACCGGTACGGCCGGCGGATGAAGAGGTCGGTGTGGCCGGCGGCCGCACCGGTCGCCGCCCACGCCTCGAGCGCGCGCAGGGTCGTCGTGCCCACCGCCACCACCCGAGCTCCGGGGGGCCGGGCCGCGATGGCGGCCTGGGTCGACACCGGGACCGCGTAGCGCTCGCGGTGCATGACGTGATCGTCGACGGCGTCGGTGGCGATCGGCCGGAAGGTGCCGAGCCCCACCTGCAGATCGACCGTCTCGACGCGGATCTGGCGGGCGCGCAGCGCCTCGAGCACCGCCTCGGTGAGGTGCAGCCCGGCGGTCGGCGCCGCGGCGGAGCCCGGGTGGTGGGCGTACACGGTCTGGTAGCGCTCGTCGTCGTCGAGCGGTTCGGTGATGTACGGCGGCAGCGGCACGGTGCCGGCGAGGTCGAGGGTCGCCAGGTCGTCGGCCAGGTCGCGGCTGGCCACGAAGCGGACCCGCCGCCGTCCCTCCCCCAGATCGTCGCCGATCTCGATGGCCGCGTCCCCACCGGCGTGGACGACCTCCCCCGGCTTCAGCTTGCGGCTCGGACGCACGAGCGCCTCCCACCACCCGTCGACCCGCTCGAGCAGCAACACCTCGGCGGCGCCGCCGCTGGCCCGGCGCACCGCCACGCGCGCCGGGAGGACGCGCGTGTCGTTGACGACGACCACGTCGCCGGGTGCCAGCAACGCCGGCAGGTCCCGCACGACGGCGTGATGGGGGCGGCGTCCCGGCCCGGCGTCGACGAGCAGGCGTGCCTGGTCGCGCTCGGCCAGCGGCGTCTGCGCGATCCGCTCCGGCGGGAGCTCGTAGTCGAAGTCAGCGGTCAGCACGTCGGCACGGAGCCTAGGAGCTGCGCTCGCCGGCGAGGTCCGTGCGGCGACGTGCAGCCGCCGGCGCCTGCGCGTTGCCTACCCTTCGGCCGGTGAGTGCACCCGACGAGCATCTCTTCATCGACCCGGACGCCCCGCCGGCGCCCGAGCGTCGCCGGGGACGGTTGCGGTCGCGCTCGCACGAGGTGCTGATCACGTCGGTGCTCGGCGTCATCGTCGTGTCGTTGCTCGTGGTCGGGCTGGTCCGGCGCGACGACACGGCCTCGGCCCCCCGCGTGGCCGTGGTCGGCGACTCCCTCACCATGCAGGCGAGTTGGGCGATCGACGACCGGCTGGGCGCCGACGGTTGGCTCGTCGCCGTCGCGGGTCGCAACGGTGCCACGATCGGCGACCAGTACGACCAGATCATCTCCTACACCGGCTTCGACGGCGCCGAGGTGCTGGTCGTGGCGCTCGGCACGAACAACGCCTACTACGTCACGGTGGACGACGACCGGCGGGTCGGGCGCGCCCAGACCGTCGACGAGCTCGAGCGCACCGTGCACGACGTGCTGGTCGGCCCCGCCGACCGGACGTGGGAGCTGTCGGTGCGCTGTCTGGTGTGGGTGAACGTGCGCGACGACACCACGGGGCTCCAGCTCGACGCCCAGGCGCCGGCGCTCAACGCCGAGATCGAGGCGCACGCCGAGGCCGAGCGGGCCGAGGGCCGCCAGATGATCGTCGCCGACTGGGCCGGCCGCTCGCGCGGGCACGACGAGTGGTTCGTCGCCGATGGCGTCCACCTGACCCCCGACGGCCAGCAGGCCTACGCGGAGCTCATCGCCGAGACCGTCGCCTCGTGCGAACGATGACCGCCGGGCGACGCCGCTCCCGGTCGTCCCGTCAGATCGAGCGATCCCGCCCGGCCCAGTACGGCGCCCGCAGGTGCCGGATCGGCACCTTGCCCGATGGCAGACGTCCGAGGTCGGGCCTGAACGCCACCGAGCGCGGGACCTTGTAGCCGGCGAGGTGCGCGCGCACGTGCGCCTGCAGCTCGGCCGCCAACGCCGCATCGCCCGCCGTCCCGGCGACGGGTTGCACCTCGGCGTGGACCTGCTCGCCCCACTCGTCGTCGGGGATCCCGAACACGGCGACGTCGGCGACCGCCGGATGCTCGCCGAGGATCTGTTCGATCTCGGCCGGGTAGATGTTGACGCCGCCCGAGATGATCATGTGCGAGGCGCGGTCCGCCAGGTACACGTAGCCGTCGTCGTCGACGTGGCCGATGTCGCCGAGGGTGTAGGTGCCCGGACCCCAGAAGGTCGCGGCGGTCTTCGCCTCGTCGCCGTGGTACCGGAACACGTCGGCGACACGGGTGTTGCGGCACCACAGGATGCCGTCGGTGTGCGGTGGCAGCTCGTTGCGGCCCTCGTCGGTCACCACCACCTCGTGCCCGGGGATCGGTCGACCGACCGTGCCGGGTCGCTCGCGCCAGTCGGCGGCGTCGACGAGTGTGACGACCCCGCCTTCGGAGCCGCCCCAGTACTCGACCAGGACGTCGCCCCACCAGTCGAGCATCCGCTGCTTGACCGGCACCGACACCGGCGCCGCGCCGTGCAGCACCGTGCGCAGCGACGACACGTCGGCGGAGGCGCGGACCTCGTCGTCGAGGGCGAGGAGCCGCACGAACATCGTCGGGACCAGGTGCGTGTCGCGCACGCGCCGCTGCTCGACGAGCGCCAAGGTGGTCGCGGCGTCGAAGCGCTCCATGATCACCAGCGGCGCGCCCTGGTGCAGGTCCATGAGGGCGAAGCCGACCGGGGCGGCGTGGTAGAGCGGGCCGGTCACGAGGTGCGCGCCGGAGCCGTCCATGCCCAGCGCCCGGCCCGCTGCGGGCGCCGACAGCAGCTGCTCGGCCAGCGTCGGCTGCCGGCCACGGATGACGCCCTTGGGCCGTCCGGTGGTGCCCGACGTGTAGTACATGGCCCCGCCGGCGGGACCGGCGGGGCTCGGCGGCGCATCGGAGGCGGCGGCGACGAGGGCCTCGAGGTCGGGGCCGACGAGCAGCACCTCGACGTGGCGTCCGTCCTCGGCGGCAGCGGCTGCCGCAGCGCGCACGACCGGCGCGTGCTCGGCGTCGGTCACGATGACCGACGCGCCCGAGTCGCCGAGGATGTAGGTGATCTCCTCGGCGGTCAGGTGCCAGTTGACCGGCGTCAGCGTGATGCCGGCGCAGATGGCGCCGAGCACCAGCTCGACGAACTCGACGCGGTTGGCCAGCACGAGCGCCGCATGCGCGCCCGGCGCCACGCCGAGCGCGTCGTTCCACACGTGAGCCAGGCGGTAGCAGCGATCGGTGAGCTCGGACCAGGTCCGCCGGCGGACCAGGTCGTCGAGCGCGATCTCATCGCTGCGGTGGTCGTCGACGGCGAAGAGCACCGCACGACACTACGGCGTCAGGCCCCGACGGTCCTCCGAGCGGGCGTCACGGATCGAGCGGCTGTCGGTCGCCGAGGTCGGCACGCTCCGCGGCGCGACGGCCGGCGTCGATGCCGGCCGCGTTCGACACGGAGGCCCGGATCGACCGCAGTGGACCGAAGGCGTTGCGCAGCTCCTCCGCCACCAGCGCGTCGCGACGCGCCAGCACCGGCAGGACCCCCGGCGTCGCCGTGGCAGCAGACGCCTCGGCCGTGGCGGTGGCGGCGCGCAGACGCTCCCCGATGCGTTGGCCGAACGAGAGCCAGAAGGCGTGGCGGAACGACCGGGTGCGCGACCGGCCCGCCCGGTCGGCGGCCGAGCCCTCGGCCAGCATCGCCGCCGTGCCCTGCACCAGCAGGGAGGTGTAGAGCACCAGCACCGCATCGACATCGGACCCGTAGCCGACGATCGTCGCCTCGTCGGTGGCCGTGTGCAGCACCGTCTCGCAGTGGTTGGCGCGTGCGATGCCGGTCAGCAGGTGGAACTTGGGTCGCACGTAGGGCGCCTCGATCACGAACCGCCGCCGACCGGGCCCGGCGCCGGTGCCCGCGTCCACGCCGAGCTCGAGACCCTCGAGACGGTGCCGGCTGAGCAGCTCCTGCGCCTTGGCGGTGCACTGCTCGGCCTCGGGTCCGAACGTCGTCGATTCGGCCTTGGCGAGCAGCGCGCGCACCTTCTCGAGCACCTTCTGCTGTTGGGGGTCGAGCGTCACGCCGCCATGGTGGCACGGCGCCGCCACGGCATGTCGATGCATTTCCTGCAGTTCCCGTCGGATCGGGTGGATCCCCACCGCCGCGCCTTGGGAGGCCGGGCCGCCGCCTCCTACGCTCCGGGCGTGGTCACCGATCGACATCGCCCGGTCGCGCGCCGCGGCGCGACGAGCATCGTGGGGCTGCTGGCGCTGGTGCTCGCCGCTGCGGGCGCCTGTTCGACGTCGGCGTCCGACGGCGGCGACGGCACCGACGGCTCGACGGCGCCACGGGCAGCGACCGGCACCTCGCTGCCGTTGGCGCACGCCACGGCGACGACGGCGCCGGCACCTGGCGCACCGGTCGTGCTCGACGCCCAGGCGCCGGCATCGGTGGCCTGTGCCGCCGAGGGGACGACGCAGGTCCCGATCTCGTACTCGACCGCCGACGCCACCCAGGTCGCCGTCCTCGTCGACGGTACGCAGGCACCGGGTCTGAGCGGTGCCGACGGCGAACGGACCGTCGACGTCCCCTGCGACGGACGACCGCATGTGCTCGTCGTCGTGGCGATCGGCGAGGACGGCACCACCGGCACCCAGAGCATCGTCGTCACCACCGAGTCGTTCGGCGCCCCGCCGGGGTGAGCGCGCCGGCGGGGTTCACGGCACGTAGACACCGAGCCACGCCAGCGCGCACAGCGACACGAAGCCACAGGCGCTGATCGCCAGCACCACCCGTTCGACGCGCTCGGTGCGGGCGAGCAGGGCCAGCGTGAGCACGATCGGCAGCGCGTTGAGCCCGTACCGCTCGAGCGAGTTGAGGTTCTGCGCCGACAGCGACGCCACCAGCACGATCACGGCGTAGACGCCGAAGCTCACCGGCCAGCGCCGGAAGGTCAGCACCGCCAGCACGACGAAGGCGGCGGCGAACGGCAGGTGCAACCCGTCGCCGAACCGCTCGGGTCCGACGAGGTCGCCCACGCCGCGCACCAGCCGAGACAGCGGGTCGACGGCGTCACCACGCAGGTCGCCCTGGACCGTGAACGGTGCCAGCGGACCGGCGTCGAAGCGCGTCGCCCACGCCAGGTAGGCGCCGACGCCTGCCACCGGCGCCACGATGGCGGCGAGCGGCCCCCAGGGCCGACCCAGCCGCCCGGCGCGCCACACCAGCAGCGCCTCCACGGCCAGGGCGGGAGCGAGCGCCACCCCCAACGGTCGCGCCGCGGCCGCCACGAGCCCGCCGAGCGCCGCCCACCACCACTGCCGCCGGCGCGCCGCCAGCAGGGCGCCGGCCACGCCGCAGAGCATGATCGCCTCGGCGTAGGCGAACACCAGGACGAACGCCGACGGGAACAGCATCACGAGGGCGACGGCCCGATCGGCCTCGGCGTCGCTGTGCCCCTCCTCGAGCACCAGGCGGCGCACGAGCACGGCCAACGCCAGCGCTGCGACGTTGGCGACGAGCAGCAGCGCCCACGACGTCCCGACGATGCCGGTCGCGGCGAGCACACGGCCGAGCAGCGGGTACAGCGGGAAGAAGCGGATGCCCTCGAGCGGCACGGCGTCGTAGCCGCCGGCGGCGATGTCGCGGTACCACGTGCCATCCCAGGTCAGGAGGCCCTCGTCGAGCTGGTGCGGTCGAGGACCGCCGTCGTGCGCGGCTACGGCGTCGGCCAGGACCCACGCCAGGGCAACCAGGACCCGGGCCACGACGAACGGCGCCGCCACCCGCCGCAGGTCGGTCCACAGGCGCGCACCCATCGCGTGCCTGCCCGTCAGCCCTTGGCCGGGAACCAGGTCAGGTTGCCGTGCTCGTAGTACTTCTCACCCTGGTCCCCCACCACGAACTGCATGTTGCCCCGACGTTCGTTCAGCGCGCCCACCAGCGCCTCGCACTGGCCCTCGAGCGTCCGGTACGTGCCGGCCCACACCACGAACACCCCGTGATCGGCGCCGGCGCGCGCATCGACCTGGGCCGCCACCGCCGCGGGATCGGCGGCGGCGTGCCGTTCGCCGTACCCGACCCAGTCGACGCGTTGGGGCGGGGTGAGCGCCGGGTACGTCACCTGGTCGAGCTCGGGGGCGCCGACCGCCACCAACGCGCGGCTGGTGGCCGGTCCGAGCTGATCCGGGCAGTACACGACGACGTCGCCAGGGCTGGCGTTGTCGGCGACGCCCTGGGCCAGCAGCTCCGCCTGGGTGCGCTGCTGGACCAAGCCGTGGAAGAGGCCCCCGACCAGACCGAGCGCCAGGACGGCGCCGAGCACGACGGCGCGCACCGGTCGGGACACGAACCTCGTGACCCCTGCCGCCGCCACGAGGAGGTAGAGCGGGAACAGCACCGACGCGTACCGGGAGGCGAACGCCGACGAGGCGGCGTAGCCGGCCACGATGCCCAGCGCCATCGTCAGACCGACGACGATCGCCTCCGGGCGCACCTGCGGGTTGGTCCGCAGATCGAGCTCGACGCGGGTGCGCCCCACGGCCACACCGAACAGGCCGAGGGCGAACAGCACGGCGGTCACCACGGCGAGCAGCGGGGACTCCGCCAACCCGCCGGTCCCCGCCGCCAGGTCGACGAGGGCGATGCTGGCGGTGACGGTCGGCCGCGTCGGCGCCGCCCAGGGCGTGCCGGTGTTGGCCGCCTGGTACAGCATCGACGGCACCCACCAGCCGAACACCACGACGACCCCGCCGACCATCCACGCCAGCGTGATGACGCACCGACGCGCCAGGGGTGTGCCGCGGCGGCGCCAGGCGTGCCAGACCAGCAGCAGGCCGACGGCGGCGAGCAGGTACATGGCCCAGTAGTGGCTGAGCATCAGGGCGCCCGCTACGAGACCGATCACGGGGTAGCGCCAACCGCCGCGTCCGCGCCGCACGGCGTCGTCGACCAGCAGGTAGCCGACCAGCACCAGCAGCGCCACCAACGAGTACATGCGGGTCTCGGTGGCATAGCGCTGCGCGAACGGCGACAACGCCAGCACCGCCACGAACACCCACCCGAGCAACGGGCCGCCCCGGCGTCTCCCGACGAACCAGGCGACCGGCAACGACGCCACGCTGATCAGGCCGGACAGGGCGCGCACCGCCTCGTCGCCCTCGCCCACCAGCTGCATCCAGCCGTGCAGCAGCAGGTAGTACAGCGGCGGGTGGCCGTCGTGCTCGAGCGCCGAGAGGATCTCGCCCGGCGGCAGGGCGGCGATGTTCGCCGACAAGGCCTCGTCCAACCACAGCGGCGTGTGGGCGACGAACCGCAGGACCACGCCGACGGCCACCGCCAGCAACGCCAGCACCACGATCTCGATCGGCGCCGACGTCGGGGGGTGTCCGACAGGTTCGTCCGGGTCGCCGGCGGGAGCGGACGCGCCCGGATCCTGCACGCGATCGGGCTCGCTCGAGGTCACGCGCATCCGCAGGACTGTATCCGGGGCGCGTCCGGCCCCTTCGCACCCCGTCGCTGCGGTCGCGACGGGCCCTGACCGATTCCCGATCCCCACGAGGGCCGTCGGTACACTGCTCAGGTTTCCGATCGCGACGCTCGGCACCGACGCCGACGAAGGACGCCGCATGAGCACCCACGACGAGGACCGCACGGCCTCGAGCGATTCCGAGCCCGTCACCGAACGCGCCCTCGACGCCGACCACCCGGTCGTCATCGTCGGCGCCGGTCCCGCCGGTCTGACCGCCGCCTACGAGCTGACCAAGCGCGACGCGCCGTGCGTCGTGCTCGAGGCCGACGACATCGTCGGCGGCATCTCCCGCACGGTCGAGCGCGACGGGTGGCGCTTCGACATCGGCGGGCACCGGTTCTTCACCAAGGTCGAGCCCGTCGAGCAGCTCTGGCACGAGATCCTGCCGGACGAGGACTTCATGATGCGGCCCCGCATGAGCCGGATCTACTACGAGGGCAAGTACTACGACTACCCGCTCAAGGCCTCGAACGCCCTCGGCAACCTCGGCATCATCGAAGCCGTCCGCTGCGTGCTGTCCTACATCTGGGCCCGCATCCGCCCGCCCAAGGACCAGACGACGCTCGAAGGCTGGATCGTCGCCCGGTTCGGTGTCCGGCTCTACGAGCACTTCTTCAAGACCTACAACGAGAAGCTCTGGGGCGTCCCGGTCAACGAGCTGCCGGCCGACTTCGCGGCGCAGCGCATCAAGAACCTCTCGCTGTTCAACGCCGTGCTCAACGCCCTGCTGCCCAAGCGGAACCAGAAGGACATCACCTCGCTGATCGAGGAGTTCCAGTACCCCAAGTTCGGTCCCGGGATGATGTGGGAGGCCTGCACCGACCAGGTCGAGGCGCGCGGCTGCAAGGTGCACCTGCAGACCAAGGTGGTGCGCATCCGTCACGAGGCGGGCCGGGCCACCGAGGTCGTCGCCCGCGATGCCACCGGCGCCGAGACGGCCTACCCGTGCAGCCACGTCGTGTCGTCGATGCCGATCTCGTCGCTGCTGCGGGCCATGGACCCGCCCGTGCCCGAGCGCGTCGCCGCCGCCGCCGCCGACCTCAAGTACCGCGACTTCCTCACGGTGGCGCTCGTGGTGCCCGAGGAGTACTCGTTCCCCGACAACTGGATCTACGTGCACAGCCGCGAGGTGCAGGTCGGGCGCATCCAGAACTTCGGCTCCTGGTCGCCGTACCTCGTCAAGGAAGGGCGCACCTGCCTCGGGCTCGAGTACTTCGTGTTCGAGGGTGACGAGACCTGGAACCGTCCCGACGACGAGCTCGTCGAGCAGGCCAAGCGCGAGCTCGGCATCCTCGGTCTCGTGGACCCGGCACGAGTGGAGGCCGGCTACGTGGTGCGGATGCCCAAGGCCTATCCCTTCTACGACCAGCGATACAAGGACAACGTCGCCGTACTGGTCGACTGGCTCACCCACGACGCCGCCAACGTCCACCCGGTCGGGCGCAACGGCATGCACCGGTACAACAACCAGGACCACTCGATGTTCACCGCCATGCTCACGGTGGAGAACATCCTCGACGGCACCGACCACGACGTGTGGGAGGTCAACGTCGAGGAGGAGTACCACGAGGAAGGCGGCGCCTCCCGCACGGTCGGGCCGACCCTGCGCACCACCGGCACCGGGCGCGACGCGCCGGTCATCCGTCGCGAGGCGCTCGGTCCGGACCATCCGATCAACCGCGCCCCCGCGCCTGCCGACCGCGAGGCCTGAACGCCCGTGGCGGGTGGCGTCCGCGCCCGGACCACCCACCTGATCGGTCGGTTCGACGCCGTCCAGCGCCGCATCATCGCCATCGCCGGCCTGGGCCTGGCGTTCCGGGCCGGGTACATCCTGCTGGCCAAGCGGACCGTCGACACCTGTGGCCAGTTCCTGTGCGGTGACGCCTTCTGGTACTCGGCATCGGCGAAGTTCCTGGCGCACGGCCACGTGTACGAGCTGTCGCGTGACGGTGGACCGTTCACGCCGGCTGCTGACCACCCACCGCTGACGACGCTGCTGCTGGCGCCGGTCAGCTTCATCGAGGCCGATGCCACCCATGTGCCGCAGCGGCTGGTGATGGCCGTGCTCGGCGCCGCCGTCGTCGTCGGCCTGGGTCTGCTGGCGCGCCGCCTGGCCGGTGACCGAGCCGGGACCATCGCCGCCCTCGTGGCCGCCGTCAACGCCAACCTGTTCATGAACGACGTGCTCGTGATGGCCGAGACCGTCGCTGCCGCCTGCCTCGTGGTGCTGCTGTTCGCCGCGTACCGCTTCATCGATGTGCCGAGCGTCCGCCGCGCCGCCGTCCTCGGTGCCCTCGTCGGCCTCGCCGGCCTGGCCCGAGCCGAGCTGCTGCTGTACGGCCCCGTGTTGGTGGTGCCGCTGGCGCTGTGGGCCCGCCCGCTGCGGTGGTCCCAGCGCCTCGGCCGCGTGGCCGTCGCCGGCGCGGCGGCGGTGGCGGTGCTGGTGCCGTGGACCGCCTACAACGCCACACGGTTCGAACGGCCCGTGGCGTTGTCGACCAACGACGGGCTGACGCTCCTCGGCGCCAACTGCCCCGCCGTGTACGGCATCGACGACCCTGGTGGGATCGGGTTCTGGAACCTCGGCTGCACCGCCGTGGTCGACGCCGTGCTGCCAGCCGATGCCGACCAGTCGGAGGTGGCGGCGGCGTATCGCGACGCCGCCATCGAGTTCATCGGCGACCACCCCGATCGCGTGCCGATCGTCGTCGCTCATCGCCTTGGGCTCGGGTGGGGCGTGATCGGCAACGACCAGATGACCTGGCTCAACCAGGGCGAGGGACGCGACTCGTGGGCATCCACGCTCGGCGTGCTGACCTGGTGGGCCCTCGTGCCCCTGTCGGTGGTCGGCGCCGTGGCGCTGCGGCGACGCCGCGTGCCGATCTGGCCCCTGGTCTCGAGCGTCGTCGTGGTCACGATCACCTTGATCGCCTTCTACGGCATCGTGCGCTTCCGGTTGCCGGCCGACCTGGCCGCCACCGTGCTCGGCGCCGTCGGCATCGATCGCCTGCTCGCCTGGCGGACGGCACGCCGCAGCCGCGCCGCCGACGCGGACCGCGACGCACGCGCCGACGGCCCGGCTCCCGCACCGCCCGATGACGACGCGCCGCCGGGCGGGGTGCCGGAGCGGTCGGCCGGCACGCACTACCCCTGCCTCGACGCGTACCGCGGCATCGGCATGACCATGGTGCTCGCCAACCACGCCGCCTACGCCACGGGCTTCGTGTTCACCTCGGCCCTGGGACCGTTCATCGCCCGCCTCGACATCAGCGTCCCGATGTTCTTCGTGATGTCCGGGTTCTTGCTGTTCCGCCCGCAGGCCGCGGCGCTCGTCGCCGGTCGCGACCTGCCGTCGATGCGCACCTTCTACACGAAGCGGGTGCTGCGCATCGTCCCCGCCTACTGGGTGGCCCTGGTCGGCCTCGGCATCCTGTTCGGCCTGCAGATCGCCTCGGTGCGCGACTGGATCGCCAACGCGCTGCTCCTGCCTGCGCTCGGCTACCCGGCCGAGGTCTGCAACGCCAGCGGCACGTGCCATGTGGGCTACGGCATCACCCAGGCCTGGAGCATCGGGGTCGAGGCCACGTTCTACGTCCTGTTGCCGCTGGGCGCCTGGGCTCTCGGCCGGCTGGCGGCGGGTCGCACCCGCCGGGGACGCATCGCCGTCGTGACCGGTGGGCTGGTGGCCTTGTACCTCGCCGGTGTGGTGTTTCGTGTCGGCGTCGTGGTGGTCGACCCTTCCTGGGCCGGCCAGTCGCTGCTGTGGTTCCCGATGTACGCCGACCTGTTCGCCATCGGGATGGGCCTGGCACTGGCCAGCGTGCTCGTCGCCGAGGGCCGGCCGCTCCCCCGCCTCGCCGCCGCGCTGGCGGAGCGTGCGTGGCTGTGCTGGACGATCGCCTTCGGCCTGTACCTGCTGATGACGCGCTTCGCTCCGCCGGATGAGCCGTTCGGCCTCAACGGCGCCGAGTACCTGCCGCGCCAGCTGGTCTACGGCGTCGCCTCGGCGATCTGGCTGTTGCCGGCGATGTTCGGCGATCAGCGCGCCGGCCGCCTGCGCCACCTCCTCGCCTCGCGCCCGCTGGCGTACCTCGGTGCCATCTCGCTCAGCTTCTACCTGTGGCACCTGGCCCTGATCGAGCAGGTCAAGGCCTGGACCGTCCCGGACTGGCCGGCGCGGGTCGCGCTCGCCGCCAACCCCCCGCCCGACAACCCGCTCGCCGGATTGGCGACCTTCACCGGCAACTTCTGGGTGGTCGCGACCGGCGCCTGGGTCCTGAGCCTGCTCGTCGCGGCCGTGCTGTTCCGCTGGGTCGAGCGGCCGGCACTGCTCCACAAGCCGACCCGACGTCCCGGTGCCGGCGGTCCGGGATCGGCCGCACGGGAACGACGCCCCGAGGCGGCGACGGCGTGATCCGTCGAGCCACCGCCGCCCGGGTCGCGCTCGGGGCGCGCCCACGGCGTACGCTGGTCGTCCCATGGGGGTGACGGAGACGACGATGGGAGACGTCGCGACGGACCGACCGGCGACGCCGCAGCCAGCGGCGACGTCCGCAGCGGCGCGCCCGGGGAGGATCGACCGCGTGCTGGTGATCATCCCGGCGTGGAACGAGGAGGCACCGCTGCCGAAGGTGCTGGCGTCGCTGCACGCCACGCTGCCCGAATGCGACGTCGTCGTCGTCTCCGACGGCTCGACCGACCGCACCGCCGCCGTGGCGAAGGCCGCCGGAGCCGCCGTGGTCGAGCTGCCGTACAACCTCGGCATCGGGGGCGCGCTGCGCGCCGGGTTCCGCTACGCCGTGCGCGAGGGCTACCAGCGTGGCGTCCAGTTCGACGCCGACGGCCAGCACGACCCCACGCAGATCGCGAAGCTGCTGGCAGCGCTCGACGCCGGCGCCGACATGGCGATCGGCAGCCGGTTCGCCGCCGACGACGAGTACGCCGTCGGCAAGGTGCGCGGCGGCGCCATGGGGTTGCTGCGGTTCACGGTGCGCCGACTCACCGGACAACCCTTCACGGACACCTCCTCGGGCTTCCGTGGCTTCAACCGGTCGGTGCTCGAGTTCTTCGCCGACACCTATCCCTCGGAGTACATGGAGTCGGTCGAGGCGCTGCTGCTCGCCCATCGTGAGGGGTTCAACGTCGTCGAGGTGCCGGTGCGCATGCAGGAACGCCAAGGCGGCACGGCGTCGAATCGCAACGTCAAGCTCCTGTACCACTACTCGCGCCTGCTGCTGACGATCGCTGCCGGCGCCAGCGGGCACGCCAAGACCCGTCAGGAGCGCCAGGCGTCGCAGCGCCAGGCGATGGCACAGCACCCGGCCGGCGTCTTCGACGCCGTGCCCGCCCCTGGGGAGTCGCCGGCGTGAACGACGTCGCCGCCATGGCGCTGCTGGCGCAGGAGGAGATCCCGGGCATCGACGAGGGGCTGTCGCTGACGGCGCACCTGTTCCTGCTGGCGGGCGCCATCGGTTCGGTGGGCTTCATCCTGTGGCTGCTGCGCCATCGCAAGCTGCGAGGCAAGTACGCCATGTTGTGGACCGCCGCCGCCGCCGGTCTCATGGTCCTGGCACTGTTCCCGGGGCTGTTGTCGACGGTGTCGGGTTGGTTGGGCGTGTACTACGCCCCCGCGCTGTTCCTCGTCGTCGCCATCGGGTTCCTGCTGGTGATCGTCATCCAGTTCTCGTGGGAGCTGTCGCGCATGGACGATCGCACCCGCACGCTGGCCGAGGAGGTCGGGCTGCTCCACGCCGAGCTCGACCGCTACCGGGCCGCCGAAGCCGCTGCCGAGGACGGTGCGGCGTCACGCCCGGTGGCTCCCGACGGCGGGGACGCCGCCCGCACCTGACCTGCGCCGTGGACCGGCGCCCGACCTCAGGCGCCGACGTTGTGCCAGGGGCCGGTGACCTCGTAGATCGTGCCCGGGTTGCGTTGCGACGAGACGTACAGCCGCGTGCCGTCGGGGCTGAACGCCGGGCCTGCCAGCTCGGAACCCGCCACGCCGTCGAGTTGGAGGACCGGCTCCACGGCGCCGCCGTGCAGCAGCACCAGCTGCATGTCGCCGCCGTCCTCCGCCACGATCAGCTCGCCCGTGGTGGTGTTGGTCACGTTGTCGACGCCGGTCAGCAGCGGCGTCGGCGACGTCGCCGCGTCGTAGGTCACCGTGACGACCGATGTCGCCAGGTCGAGCTCCCACACCCGGTTGTCGCCCTTGGTCGTGAAATAGACCGCGTCGTCGACGCAGGTGATCCCCTCGCCCCCGTTGAAGTGGCGGGCGTTGGGCACCTGCAGGCGGGTCGAGGTCACCGCCGCCGACGGGTCGGGCACCTCGGCCCATCCCGGGACGCCGGCATCGTCGGTCAGCACCGCCAGCGTGCCGGACGACAGGTCGCCCGGCGCGTCCGGGGTGAAGCGGTACAAGCACCCGTCGGTCCGGTCCTCGGTGAGGTAGAACGCCCCCGTCCGATCGGCGAAGGCGACGGCCTCGTGCTGGAAGGCGCCCATCGCCGGCCGCGCCACCGCCACCGTCGCACCGGTCGGGTCGCACTCGTGGACCAGGCCACGGGACACCTCCTCGCACGACAGCCACGTGCCCCACGGGGTGGCGCCCCCGGCACAGTTGCGGCCGGTGCCCGCCAGGATCCGCCGGGCGTCGACGATCGAGCCGTCGGCAGCGAAGGTGATGGCGCTCACGCCGCCGTCCGGTGCGTTGAGCTCGTGGTTGCAGACGTAGGTCCAGCTCCCGCCCGAGGCGGCGAAGCACGCGCCGCCGTCGGGCCATGCCGGCAGGACGTACCCGGTGGAGCCGACGGCGACCCCGACCGTGCCGATCACCCGCGAGGTGAAGCCGACCGGTAGTCGCAGGCCGTTGGCATCGGCAGGCTGCAACGGTCCGTAGCCCACCGTCGGTGTCGTGGTGGGAGGCGGATCGACCGGGGACGGCACCACGCAGCCTTCCAACCAGGGCGCCGTGGCCAGCACCACGGCGCCGGCACCGGTGAGGCGCAGGAACGTGCGGCGGTCCGTGCCGCGCTCGGTGGGGTCCATCGTCATCGCCTCCGCAGGGCTCGTCGTGTGCCGTCGACGCCTGGATCATCGGCCACCTGCGCCCCGGGCTGGAGCGATGCGTGACCAGGTACCGACCGGTTCAGTCGCGCCGGGTCGAGCGGAACACCACGATCATGCCGTCGGCGGAGTAGCAGCGTCCGAGCTTGCCCAGGAACCGCTCCAGGCCGACGACGAAGCGACCGGCCATGGCCAGCACCCGAGCCGACAGGCCACCGCCCTCGAACGGCTTGACCGCCGGGACGTACATGCGCGTCTCGACGTGCTCCCAGCCATAGCGCGACGCCAGGTTGGTCAACGTCCGCCACGTGAACATCACCACGTGATCCGGGTGGTTGATCTCCTTGTTGCCCAGCGAGGCGAACACGTTGATCAGCCCGTAGGCGTTCGGTGTGGTGATGACCAGCTGACCGCCGGGCGCCAGCAGGTTGTGCATGCCGTCGAGGAACGACCCGGGATCCGACAGGTGCTCGATCACCTCGCCGGCGATGACGAGCTGCGCAGGCTCGATGCCCGCCGCCTCGACCGCGGCCGCGTCGCGGGCGTCGAGCGCGTGCGCCTCGTAGCCGGCGTCGACGGCCTCCTTCACGCCCGTCTCGTCGATGTCGACGCCGACGAGGCTCGTCGCCACCCGATCGAGGTGGGCGTGCAGCCACGTCCCCGTGCCGGTGTTCATCGTGCGACAGCCGGTGTCGACGAAGCCCACGTGGATGACGCTGCGTCCGCGGGCGCGGGCGCACAGGTCGTCGATGCGGTCGACCAGGCGCGCCTCGGGGAGCGCATGGGTCATCGCCAGCTGGTTGAACTCGGTGTTGCTCATCGTTGCTCCGCTCGGTCGCGGGGAGAGGTTGCGGTCGCCGCCGCTCCGGCGCCGACGGTGGCGGGGGCCACCGACGTCGCGGGGCCGAACACGCCGCCGGCGACGGCATCGGCGATGCGGTCGCGCAACGGTAGTCCGGCACCGGAGGCGAGCAGACGGTCCATCTTCGCCAGGGCCCGGCGTCGCCCGACCCACAGCAGCGGCGCCAGCCTCCCGGCGTCGGGCACCGGCCAGTACCGCTCCTCGGTGTCGAAGTCGTAGGGGTGGACGTAGGTCCACGGCGCCGGGCCCACGTCGCCGAAGCGCCGGGCAGCCGCGATCACGGGCCAGGGCAGCAGCCGGAAGTAGGTGCCGCCGAGGAACGGCATGTGCACGGGCCCGATCCCGGCGAGCGGCGCCGGGAACTCGGCGAGCCCGCTCGGCCACAGGAACGGCTCGGTCGGCGCACCCGGGTAGCCGAAGAGGGGGTTCGGCGCCGACAGCACGCTCGAGGAGTAGGTGAAGCCCTCCGCCGCCAGCACCTCGGTCGCCCACAGCGACTCGGGCACGAGCGAGAACGTCGGGGCCCGGAAGCCGACGACCGGCGCACCGGCGAGGTCCTCGAGCAGGGCCTTGCCCCGCCGAGTCTCGGCGGCGAAGACCTCGGGCGTCTGGTCGGTGAGGTGCGTGTGCGCCCAGGAGTGCAGCGCGAGCTCGTGCCCTGCGGCGGCGACCTCGCGCACCAGGTCCGGCTGGGCCTCGGCGACGACGCCGACGACGAAGACGGTGCCGACGATGTTGCGTTCGGCGAGGAACGCCAGCACCTCGCGCATGACCGTGGGGTACCGCAACGGGAACGAGTCGTCGGGGCGATGGTCCTCGAGGTCCAGGGTGAAGGTGACGGGTCCGCGCATCAGTAGGCGTCCATGTCCAAGAACTCGTAGGTGTCGAGGTGGAAGTCCCGCTGGCGGATGTGGTCCGACAGCGAGCACAGCTCCAGGTTGAGCGGCGAGGGCTTGATGCGCTCGGGCGCGGGAACGCCTCGGACCACGACGTTGCGGTTGAAGCCGGCGTAGACGGCCGCCGGCGCCCGATGCCAGCGGCACGCCTCGGCCACGGCGGGCTGACCGGAGATCGGCCCGTCGACGCCCGAGCGCAGGAGCAGCTTGAGGATCACGGCCACGGGCACGCCCTTGAACGACGACAGGGTCGACACGGCCACGATGCGATCCGACACGTGCAGGGCATAGGGCGGGGTGTGCGGCGATGCCAGCCGCCACCGCAGGTACTCGGCCGTCCAGCAGTTGCTCCAGCCGCGCACCGGGTGCGTGTCGAGGCCCTGCGCGACCTCGGCGAAGACGGCGCCGTCGAGGAAGTCCGGCGTCACGGCGTGCGACTGCCACCAACCGCGGCGCCCGGGCGTCGGCACGACGATGTTCACCGGCATCTGGTCGATCATCCGCCAGCCCATGATCTGCACCCCGCGATGCGAGCGGGCGTTGGTCACGCCGATGCCGGCGTGGACCCCGGCGTCGCGCGCCCGCGACCAGACCTTCAGCTGGAGCTGGCCGAAGAACCCCCGGCGTTGGCTGCCCGAGCGCGACACGGCGTTGAGCGAGAACACGAACGGCACCGGTCCGTCCGGGTTGCGGTACCGCTGCGGGATCAGGGCGTAGTGCGCGACCCGCACACCGTCGTCGTCGACGGACTCCTGGAACGCAGGACCGTAGGGGTTCTGGTCGTAGAGCCAGTGCAGGTACGTCTCGTCGACGAAGCGCTGATCGGGGAGCTCGGCGTCGAGGAGCTCGGTGTTGGCGATGTTCGTCGCTCGCTGCGCGTCCGGCGCCAGCACGGCGTCGACCGCGGCACCGGGCCCCGTCGGCTGGGGCGTCTCGACGAGGGTCGACCCGCCGTGGCGGGCGCGCAGCACGTCGGGGTCGGGGGTGGTCGTCACGTCGGTCGGCTCCTCGGGGGCCGTCGGTGGGCCGTGCGCCCCCGGTCCGCCCGGACGCCAGAGCCTAGGGCGCGACGACCGGTGGGTCCATCACCCCGGCGACGTCGTTCGGCGCCTCGGCCGAGGCGTCGCGCGCCGGCACCGGCACGCCGCGCCGACGCACCGTGGCGTCGTCCGGCGCAGCCCACCAGCGCCGCACCAGCGCCTCGAGGGCGACGGCGCCGAGCACCACGACGGACACGTCCACGGGCATGCGGTAGCGCGTCACCCCGAACGCCAGCGCCGCGGTCACGGTGATCACCACCGGCATCGCCAGCAGCGGCGACACCGGGATCCGCCGGCGCACCAGCACCACCGCACCGGCGACGGCGGGCACGACGAGCAGCCACCAGAACACGAACCCGGCACGGCTCTGCCACTTGCCGCGCCCCTCGACCGCCCAGTTGAGCTGCACGTTCTGCCCGAGCGGCTCGAGCTCGGAGCCGAGGTCGGGGTTGTAGACGTCGAACATGCGCGCCACGCGAGCGACCATCACGACCGGCAGGCGCTCGCGGTGCTCGTCGAGGTAGCGGCCGGCGAGGTCCGCGCTGACGGTGTCGCGCTCGGACTCGTCGAGCGCGGCCGGGTCGGGCCAGCAGGCCCGCGCCCGCTCACGCACCGCCGGATCGAGGCTGTCGAGCGCCGCCACCGCGTCGGCGTCGCACCCGGGCAGCAGCGGGTGGCCGATGGCGTACCCCTTGCGGACGTACTCGCTGTAGCAGTCGGCGCCGTAGTACCCCAGGCTCTCGCCGTAGAACGCCACGTCGCAGGCGCCGGCGGCGAGGACCGCCCCGGTCTGGGAGGTCATGAGCACCGGCCGCTCGAAGCGCGACAGGTTGTAGACGATCCAGGGCGCGATCAGGAGCGCGCCGACACCCCACACGATGCCCACGAGCGCGGCCGGGCGCTTCCACCCCTGGCGGCGCAGCCCCCACACCAACGGCAGCACGAGCACGCCGAACAGCAGCAGTGCTTCGCCGCGCGTCAGCGCGGCGAAGGCGATGGCGGCGCCGAGCCACCCGGCGTTGCCACGGTCGGGCACGTCCCAGAAGCGGTAGGCCGCCAACAGGACCAGGGCGATGACGGGCACGAAGAGGCTCTCGGACAGCAGCATGGCGTCGTTGATCCACAACAGCGGGTACACCGCGGCCAGCCCCCCGGCGATCAGCCCGGCGCGCCGGCCGGCGATGCGCGCCCCCACCAACGCCATCAACACCACGCCGACGGTCCCGAGCAGCGACGTCGCCAACCGGTGTGCCGTCACCGAGTGGATGCCGAGGCGGTGCACCACCGCCAGCACGGCCGCGAACAGCGGCGGGTCACCCGCGCTGTCGACGATGCGCGAGGCGTCCGACGCGAACCACGTGGCGCTGTCGGCGTAGCCCTCCCCCTGGCTCAGCAGGTAGCCCTGCAGGTAGCCGTACGCCGAGTCGCCCCACAGGCGGTACTCGCCGAACGGGCACTCGGGGTAGGGCGTGCCCGTCTCTGCCGAGGTGATGATGTCGACGTCGCAGGTCGGGTACCAGAGCAGGACGTTGGCGGCGCGCACGCCGAAGGCGACCACCCCGACGAGCACGAGCCCGATGATCCACCAGCGCGGTCGGTGGCGCGCCGCGGTGCTCACGCGCCCGCCTCGCCCGACGCGGGCACGACGCCCGAGACCTCGGTCGGTTCGGCGTGCGTCGAGCGGCGACGCACCAGCGCCTCCCAGGCGGCGGCCGTCGCCACGCCGACCAGCACGATCAACCCGACGTCGGCACCCACGCGATAGCGCGTGATGCCGAAGCTCACCGCTGCGGTCAGGGTCGCCGAGAGCGCCAGCGCGACGAACGGCAGCACGGTGATGCGGCGACGCCACAGCACGATCCCGCCCGCGAGGGCGACGGGCAACGACGCCAGGTGCAGCCACGTGGCGACCGCCTGCCAACGCACGACCCGGCCGAGCACCTCGGTCGTGGCATCACGCCGCTCGAAGAACACGTTGAAGTCGATCCCCTGCTGGGGGCGCCACACATCCCAGATCCGGCCCACCCGCGCCGCCAGGACGATCGGCAGCCGGTCGAGGTGCGCACGCACGTAGGCCAACCCGATCGAGCGCTTCTCCGCTTCGGCGACGGTCTCGTCACCGACCGGCCACGGTCGGGCCTCCTCGCCGTACACGGACACCGAGCTGCGATCGCAGTCGACGGTCCAGTAGCCGAGGTACTCGTCGGTCGGCGCTGCCGGGTCGACGGCTCCGCCCGGCCCGACCGGCGCCGACAGCCCGTAGGTGGGGTCGCAGTTCGAGATCTCGATGACGAACCCGCTGCCGCTCGACAGCGTCGCCGGTCGCTCGAACGCCACCAGGTTCCGCAGCACCCAGGGTGCGCAGACGGCGCCCATCGCCAGCGCTGCCCAGCCCACACGCACCAGCCGGTCACGCCAGGACGTGTCGGCGGCGCGCAGCACCAGCGGCACCAGGAGCAGCACGAACAGGAACAGCGCCTCGGCGCGCACCAGCGTGGCGAACCCGATGGCGGCCGCCAACACCACGGCCCGGCGCGTCGTGGGCCGGGCGACCAGGTCGTAGCTGGCGACCAGCACCAGGCCGATGGCCAGGGCGAACAGGCTCTCGGCCGTGAGCTTCACGTCGTTGAACCACAGGTTCGGTTGCACCGCCGCCAGCAGCCCGGCCACGAGCCCGGCCCGCCAGGAGGCCAGGCGCATGGCGACCACGGCGATGACGGCGGCGGCAGCGGTGCCGATGGTCGCGGTGAGCAACCGGTGCCACACGTGCCCATCAAGGCCGGGCACGAGGTCCACCAACGCCAGCACGGCGCTGTACGCGGGTGGGTGCACGGCGGTGCGCACCAGCTCGCCGGCGTTGTTGCGGTAGACGAAGCCGTCGCCACCGGCGAGGTAGCCGGCCTGGCGCCAGTAGAAGGCCTCGTCGCCCGCGGGCTCTTGATGCTGCGCCCACGCCACGATGGCCACGAGACGCACGGCCGCGGCAACGGCGACGACGACGAGCACCACCGCTCGCGCCCGCACAGCGGGGTCGGTCCGAAGGCGCTCGAGCACGGCTGCCGAGCGTAGTGGCGCGCTCGGCACCCGCCCGGCCAGCCCGCTCCTCGGTCAGCCGTCGGTCACCGCTGCGGATGCTGGAGGCGGGCGGCGGCGTCGGGCAGCTCCTCGAGGCCGAGCGGGTTCTCCTCCCACCAGGTGAACGCCCGGTCCGGCAACAGGTCGGGCTCCGTGCCGTCGAGGCATGCCTGGACCCGCCGCAACAGGTTCACGAGCACCCCGCGCTCCTCGGGCAGGTCGCACCCGGGGGCCCGCACGGCGTCGAGGACACCGAAGCGCTCCACGATGCCGGCCTCGGTCCAGGCCGCCTGGGTCGGCCCTTCGATCTCGAAGTTTGAGCCGTGGTCCGAGAGCACGACGATGACGGCGTCGGGATCGCGCAGGACGATCGACCGGACCGCCTGCAACGTCAAGGCATCGGTGCAGATCACGTCCTGCAGGTAGGCCGCCTTGCGACCGTCGGCATCGAGCGCCGCCGCCTCCACGAACGTCTCCCGCAAGGCGCAGCTGTCCGTGTAGCGGTACGGACCGTGCGGGCTGAGGATGTGGCCGACGACCAGCTGCGGCGCGTCGGTCCGCGCCTGGCGGGCCTGGTCGGCGACGTACACCGGATCGGTGTACGGCAACAGCGTCTGGCTGGTCAGGAGCTGCAGCGGCGTCATCTCGGCGATCGTGCGGTCGACCTCGCTCAACCGGAGGCTGTCGGTGCGCGGCTCGATGCACACGTCGGCGAGCGTCGGATCGCAGCCCAGCCAGTCGAACGCACCGGGATGGGCGTAGACGTGCTGGTAGCCCTGGGCCCGCATCGCCCGGACGAACTGCGAGTCGCCCTCGAGCAGCGAGCGGTAGCGCAACAGCCCGTCGGACACGTCGGCCGGCGCGGTGGCGACGTAGTCCATCTCGAAGAGGCTCGACAGGGACAGCAAGGTCTTCGGTTATTCTGCGAATGATACGGGGGCCACCGAGAACCCGAGCTCGGTGAGCTCCGCCTCGAAGGCCGAGGTGTCGAGGCCGAGGCGTCCCGCCAGCTCGTCGCCGCGGGCCCGCTCGTCGAGCACGAACACGTACACGTCGGGACGGGCCGCGACGTCCTCGGCGACCGCGACCCCGGCGGACGCCAAGTCGGCGGCGTCGGCGTCCGCGCCGTCGCCGTCGAGCCGGACGTCCGCGTCCGCCGCCGCGGGATCGACCGTCGGCGTCGGTGCGGTGCTCGGGCGTGCCGTGGGCGGCGCCTGCGCCGTCGCGCTCACCCGCCACGCCGCATAGCCGAACAGCGGGACGACCGCGAGCATCACCGCCAGCAGCCCGACGAAGCGGCGCGCCGTCGGCACCGTCGCCAGGCGGAACACCGCGAAGGCCACCAGCCCCACGATGGCGGCGAACCGCACCAGCGACGCCACGTCGGGGGACGCAGCACCCGAGAAGCGTCCGAACTGGTAGAAGGACGCCACCACGACCCCGGCCACGAGCGCCAGCGCATCGACCGACGCCCGCCGGGTCGCCATCGTGAGGCCGGCGAGCAGGACCAGGCCGAACGCCACCGTGGCGAACCACCACGGCGTCACCGCGGCCACGTCGGGCAGGTCGTAGCGGTTGTCGTACACGAACCCCGCCAGCGGCGCGGTGGCGCACGCCAGGACGACGAGCACCGGCGTCGGACGCAGCTGACGCAAGCGAGCCGGGCCGCGCCGCGCGGTGGTCGAAGGTGGGTTCGCGTCGGGCATGACCGTCCCATGGTCGCACGACACCACCGCACCGAAGCGCGCGCGGGGTCGTGCTCGACTAGAAACCGGGCCGTGGGGAACGCAGGGGGCGAACGCCGCCGAGCCGGACGTCGCCGCCGTGCCGGGCGCACCGCAGCGCTCGCCGGCGCCTGCGCCGCGCTGCTGACGATGGTGGCGTGCGGCACCGACGGCGAGCCGGCGAGCACCTCGACGACGGCGGCGGCGGCGGGCGACACCAGGGTCGAGCCGGTGGCCCGCCCGGCCGGACCCGGCGACGACGGCGACGTGCTCGACGCCGCCGAGATCCAGCCGCCGAGCGGCGCACGGTCGTGGCGCGTCGACTACCGGACGACGGCGATCGACGGGGCCCCGGCCGGGGCGCGCATGACGCTCACCGTGCCGATGACGCCCCCGCCCGACGGCGGCTTCGGCCTCGTGGTGTACGCCCACCCCACCAAGGGCACCGCCGACGCCTGTGCGCCGTCGCTGGAGGGACCGACGGCGATCCCGCTGATCAGCGAGTTCCTGCGGGCCGGCTGGGCCGTGGCGGCCCCCGACTACGAAGGCCTCGCCGCCGAGGGGCCCCACCCGTACCTCGTCGGGCGGTCCGAGGCCCGCAACCTGCTCGACGCCACCCGGGCCGCCGCCGAGGTGAAGGGCGCCGGGATCACGCCCGGCGGGCCCGCCGTGCTCTGGGGGTTCTCCCAGGGCGGGCACGCCGCGCTGTTCGCGGCACAGCTCGCACCGGAGCTGGCCCCCGAGCTCGACCTGCGCGGCGTGGCGGTGGCGGCGCCGGTGTCGGACCCCGCTGCCTTCGTGCGCCGCAGCGAGGACTGGCCGGCACAGTTCGGCATCCTGGCCACCGTCGTCGGCGCCTACGCCGAGGCCTACCCGGAGCTCGATCCGGCGACCGTGCTGACGCCCGAAGCCGTCGACGACCTCAGCCTGCTCGAACAGCGCTGCATCGCCGACATCAACGCCGCCTTCGACCGACCGATCGCCGAACAGCTCGTGCGCTCGCCGCGAGACGAACCCGCCTACGCGGCGCGGCTCGCCGAGAACCTCACGGCGACCGGGCCGATCGCCATGCCGGCCCTCGTCGTGCAGGGCGGCGCCGACCAGATCATCGATCCCGCGGACACGGCGGCGCTGGTCGACCGGCTCTGCGGGTTGGGCGTGGCGACCTCGTCGCTCGTGCGCGCCGGCGAGGACCACGCCGTGCGCGCCGACGACGTCCTCATCCCGTGGATCCAGGGCCGCATGGCCGGCGGGGAGCCCGTGGACACCTGCCCCTGACCGACGGGCCGCGCCCGCAGCGCCCCCGACCTCACGAGGTCGGCGACTACGATCCGACAGCTGCGCCCGCCCACCAGGAGCACCGCCATCACCGACGAACGTCTGCCGCCTCCGCCGACCGGCGCCGGCCCCTCACGGGCCGACCTCGCCGACCTGGTGGCCGCGTCGGGCCTGCGCCGGGTGCACCTGTTGGCGTGGCGGGACCTCGCCGACACCGAGGCCGGGGGCTCCGAGGTGCACGCCGCCACCGTCGCCCGCCTGTGGACCGAGGCCGGCCTCGACGTGACGATGCGCACGTCGTATGCCCAGGGCCACCCGCCGGAGGCGTCGCGCGACGGCTACCGGGTGATCCGTCGGTCCGGCCGCTACTTCGTGTTCCCGTCGACCGTCGTGAGCGAGGTGATGGGCTGGCACGGGCGGCGCGACGCCATCTTGGAGGTGTGGAACGGCGTGCCGTTCTTCTCCCCCGTGTGGAGCCGATGCCCGCACGCCGTCGTGATCCACCACATCCACAAGGACATGTGGCGGCTGGTGCTCGAGGAGCGTCTGGCCAAGATGGGCGAGCTGCTCGAGCTGCGCCTGGCGCCGCCCTTCTACCGGCGCGCGCCCATCGTCACGGTCTCCAACTCGTCACGCGACGAGATCATCGAGCTCTTCGGCATCGCTCCCGACCACGTCACCATCGCCTCACCGGGCGTCGGCGAACGGTTCGTGCCCGGCGACCGCAAGGCCGAGGTGCCCACGATCGTCGCCGTCGGTCGACTGATGCCGCCCAAGCGCTTCGACGAGCTCATCCGCATCGCGGCCGAGGTGCGCAACGCCGTGCCGGACCTCCGGCTCGTCATCGCCGGCGACGGGTACATGCAGCCCCGCTTGGCCGACCTGGTCCGCGACCTCGACGCCGCCGACTGGGTGCGCCTCGCCGGCCGGGTGTCCGACGCCGAGCTGCTGAGCCTGTACCAGGAGGCGTGGGTGGTCTCGAGCGCCTCGATCGCCGAGGGCTTCGGCATGACGATGGTCGAGGCGGCCGCCTGCGGCACGCCCGCCGTCGCCACGCGCATCACCGGCCACCAGGACTCGATCGTCGACGGCGTGTCGGGTCTGCTCGGCGCCACCAGCCGCGAGATGGTCGAGCACCTCACCGCCGTCCTGACCGACGCCGAGCTGCGCGACCGCCTCACCGCCGGAGCCCGCGCCCACGCTGCGGCGTTCACCTGGGAGCGCACGGCCTACGGCACGCTCCGGCCGCTGGCCCAGGCGGCGGTGGACGCGCAGGCGCCGACGGCACCGTGACCGCAGCGACCGTGCCCCAGGCGATGGTGCCCGACGGCCGCCGCGACCGATGGCGCGAACGCCTGACCTGGCTGATCCCGGCCATCGCCGTCTACGTGCCGCTGCTGCTCACGCAGCCCGGTTGGATCGGGGCCGACACCAAGACCTATCTCTACCTCGATCCGGCCAAGCTGCTGGCCGACGCCCCGTACGCCTGGGACAGCCAGATCGGGATGGGCACCGTCACCCACCAGAACATCGGCTACCTGTTCCCGATGGGGCCGTTCTACCTGGTCGCCGACCTCATCGGCCTCCCTGACTGGGTGGCGCAGCGGCTCTGGCTCGGCACGGTGATCTTCCTCGCCGGTCTCGGCGTCCGCTACCTGTTGCGCACGTTGCACCTCGGGGGCAAGCCCCTCGCACACGAGGCCATCCTGGTGGCGTCCCTGGCGTACATGTTCAGCCCGTACCTGCTCGCCTACGCCGCGCGCATCTCGGTGATCCTGCTGCCGTGGACCGCCCTGCCCTGGCTCATCGGGCTGACCATCCAGGCGGTGCGGCGCGGCGGGTGGTGGTACCCGAGCGCCTTCGCGCTGGTCGTCCTGGCGGTCGGGGGGATCAACGCCACGGCGCTGATCATGATCGGCGTCGGTCCGCTGGTGTGGCTCGTCTACGCCGTGGCCGTCGAGCGCACCGCCACCTGGCGCCAGGCGTGGGCGGCCGTGTGGCGCATCGGTGTGCTGACCCTGGCGACCGCCTTGTGGTGGATCGCCGTGTTTTTGACTGATAGCGCCTCCGGCGTGATCGACACCCTTTCCCCCGACACGTCCCGAGCCGTCGCCGGCGCGTCGAACGCGCCGGAGGTGCTGCGCGGGCTCGGCTACTGGTTCTTCTACGGCAACGACAAGCTCGGCCCGTGGATCGAGCCGTCGGTGGACTACACGACCAACCAGGCGCTGCTGACCCTCACCTACGCCATCCCGA